>ONFH01000098.1 GCA_900317015.1 uncultured Erysipelotrichaceae bacterium
AGCGACCGTTGTCGTCTTACGCTACATGGCGTGGCAGAGATACCACTTCCATTGGGCGAAGCACAATGGGAGTGGAGAATTCATGAGTATATTGCATATGAGTTGCAGTCACCGGAGAATGCCAGTGGTCAGCTGGACAGAATAGAAAAGTTGATTATGAGTCTTGATTATATGCCGGAACGATATCGTTTTTATGATAGAGGACCGTGGAAAAGTCGTGGACTTCATATTGTTCCAGTGGGTAATTACTGCGTTCTTTATATCGTAGACAATGGGGATATGACGTTTTCCTTCATGCGAGTAATGTATGGCGGCCGTGATATCAATGCTCAGCTTGATAAATACACGAAATACGAAGAGTAGTGCAAATCGAAATTTGAAGGAACAAAATCTTTCCAGGTACATACAGGCATGAGCAAGTCTCTGCCTGTATTTTTATTAGATAACGATTTAAAAAGAGACCTAATGAGATCTCTTTATATATTATGATGTGCTAGTGCCGAAAATAGAAATGGTGCATTAGCATTCATATTGGTTAGGTGATCGTTAAGATGGGTTCAGCAGGAATGACCTTACTTATTATCACTGCCTTCAAGAATCGTTTTATATCTGTGAATAAGATCCTGCTGAATTCTCAGACCGTAAATAAAATTAATGTCGGTTCATCCTCAGATACGACATGAAGATCATTCCTTGAAAAGCTACTGTCCATGAAAGCAATCAATCTATTTATGATCATAAAGATCGTCTAGGAACAGTTAGTATAAGGACTGCTAGGACTTATGATCTAATGGAACAGATAGGCATCATTTGGTGTAATGAAGCTTGATTGCCTTGTAACTAATATGTACAATGTAACTCGAAGAATCTTCTTCGATGTTATTGATTTCGATGTTGGGCTCGTTATATACAGTGTTCTCCATTTTTTTGTAATGAATAGTCATAATGCCATAAAAATGGATTTATGAGGATAGACTTGAAATAAGCAAAGAAAGGCTTTATTCTATAAGTTAGATAAGACTAACATATAATGGCAGAATGGAGGAAGAGAAATGAAACCAGAATATAGTAACTGGGTCCCACCCAAATTAAAGCGTGAGATGGTTTGCGCAACGATCGTTTTTGCCATTTTCACGATCCTCAGTTGTCTTTTGTTAAAGGGGACGGCTAGATGGATCATGACCATCATTCTCATTGTGATCACTTATAATTGTGGGTGGATGACATGGTGGTGTTATAGCACTGCGAAAGCTTTTTCTTATGATGGAGATCTTAAATTTTCTAAAAAGATCGTTGAAGGAACGGCTTCCTATGTGTCCATTCCTGATGGTGGGACATGCTTAGATGTCGGCTGTGGTTCTGGAGCGCTTTCCATTGCGGTTGCTAAACGTCATCCTCGGGCAAAGGTCATTGGTTGTGATCGCTGGGGAAAGGACTATGATAACTTTTCTAAAAAGCTCTGTGAAAGAAATGCTAAAGCAGAAGGGGTAAGCAATGTTACTTTTCAAAATGGTAATGCCATCAAACTGCCATTTCCCGATGAAACATTTGACGTGATTACTTCTAATTATGTTTATCATAATATTTTTGGTAAGAACAAACAGGATCTTTTATTAGAGAGCTTGCGTGTTTTAAAAAAGGGTGGCACGTTTGCCATTCATGATCTCATGAGCAAAGCACGTTATGGTGATATGAATGCCTTTGTAAAAAAGCTGAAAGACATGGGCTATGAAGATGTTGCGCTGATCGATACGACGAATGGTCGCTTCATGACTAAAAAGCAGGAATCAAAATATAAACTGAAGGGATCAACGATCCTTTATGGACGCAAGTAAGTTTGTGATTATAAATAGTCCATATGATCGATCAAGATATATGTTCATGAAAAAACTATGCTTTAAAGGGATAAAAATAGATTGACTTGAATTTTTGATACAAATTTGGTAAGATGAAATCAAGCAAAAGGACGCTTTACAGTTTCATAGAATCGTGAAAGACGTATAAACATCATGGCTTAGCCAAGAGAAACCAGTCTATTTGGTTCTTGATGGATCTACGTCTTTTTGTATGTTTTCATGGAGGTAAAGTCATGAAAGAAAATAAAATGGGCGTTATGCCGATGGGAAAATTATTAACGGAAATGTCAGTTCCATTAATGATGTCACTACTTATTCAGTCCCTTTATAACATTGTCGATTCAATGTTCGTCGCTGGATACTCGGAACAGGCTTTAACTGCTACAACGTTGGTCTATCCCGTTCAGTTTTTAATGATTGCGGTTGGCGTCGGTACGGCTGTTGGTTTAAATGCGTTACTTTCACGACGCATTGGTCAGAAGAAGACCAAAGAGGCCTGCCAGGTCGCTGGAACCGGTCTGATTATTGTTTTAGTAGAAGCTTTGATCTTCTGTTTACTAGGTGTTTTTGCAAAAGATCAGGTGGCTGGATTATTAACGCAGGATCCTGATTTGAAAAAAGCATGTTTATCTTATCTATCGATCAACCTTGTTTGGTGCTGGGGCTTATTTTTACAGACTTATGCCCAAAGACTTTTACAGTCTGTTGGTGATACTGTTCTTTCAATGATGTCACTGATCATTGGGGCTGTTGTCAATATTGTTCTAGATCCAATTATGATCTTTGGTTATTTTGGCTGTCCAGAAATGGGCGTGGCTGGGGCTGCTTTAGCAACTGTTATTGCCCAGGGAGCCAGTGCGATTGCGGCTATCTTGTTCAACCGTTTCGCCAATCCTGTCGTCCATGTGCACTTGCAAGGTTATGTCTTTCACGTCCAGGATGTAAAGGATATTTTCAAGGTCGGTTTTCCAACGATCATCATGCAGGCAATTGGTTCACTGATGAACTATGCTGCCAATTCCATTTTGCTTGGTGTTTCATCAACAGCTGTAGCGACATTTGGTGTGTATTATAAATTACAGAACTTTTTAATGATGCCAATGAACGGGTTGGGTCAAGCGGCCATTCCTATTGCCGGCTATAATCTAGGTGCTGGTAAGAAGGATCGTATTCTCTCTTTAGAAAAGATTCTCACAAAAGCAGGCATTGCATTTGCCTTAGCTGGAACAGTGATCTTTATGGCCATTCCAAATGTATTATTATCACTCTTTTCGGCATCTGATGCGATGTTAGCCATTGGCGTCCCAGCTTTACGTATCATCAGTGTGACATTTGTCTTCTCGACACTCACGATCGTTTGGGGCTATTTAGCCTCCGGACTTGGTAATGGTGTCATCAGTATGATTGCCAGTGCTTTAAGACAGCTGATCGTCTTGATTCCTTTCATGTATATTTTAACAAAGTCTGTGGGCATGCCTTGGACATGGTTTGCCTTCTGGATCTCTGAAGGGGCTGCCTTTATTTATACTTACTTTGCTATTAAGAAAGAAGTGAAGGCAAAGATGGCAGGTATTAAGACAAGTCATCAGAATTCACTTATTCATGAGTCATAAAATGTAAGCAGATGTCTATTGCAATCATCATCCTTCATGAAAATGGTTTATAATAAAAGAAACATCCTGAGAGGAGAGGATCTCAATGAGCAATATACAATGGGATGCCAATAATTATTCAAAAAATTTTTCTTATGTGGCCGATTATGGACAGGCCCTCTTTGATCTCATTGATCAAAAGAAGGGGATGTCTTGTTTAGATCTTGGCTGTGGCAACGGTCGACTGACCGTTCAGCTCAAACAAAGAGGCTTTGATGTGATCGGTATGGATGATTCACAAAGTCAGATTGAAAAAGCCCAAGAAGATTATCCAGGAATTCCCTTTATTAAAGGCAATGCCTGTGACTTTTCCTTTGAGAAACGAGTAGATGTGGTGTTTTCCAATGCGGTCTTCCACTGGATCAATAAAGAGCACCAACAGGACATGTTACAATGTGTCTATCGAGCCTTGAAACCAGGTGGCCAATTCGTCTTTGAAATGGGTGGCAAAGGTAACAATGCATTGATTCATGAAAGTCTGAAACGTTCTTTCGAAAAAAGAGGATTGACGTATCATTTTCCATTTTATTTTCCATCGATTGGAGAATATGCACCTTTATTAGAAAAGGCTGGTTTGACTGTTCAGGCTGCTTTCTTTTTTGATCGTCAAACAAAACTTGATGGTGACGATGGACTTGAACAATGGATCAGAATGTTTGTGAAAAAGCCATTTGAAGGAATCGATGATAAGGAAACAGAAGCAATCATTCATGAAGTCGTAGAAGATTTGAGACCAAAGCTTTATGAGAATGGTATCTGGTATGCGGATTATGTAAGATTGCGTATGAAAGCTATTAAGAAAGAAGATCATTGATCATGAAAAAATATCGCGTACCATTATTATTCTTTCTGATCTTTGAACTCATTGCGGTCACGTTATGGCTTACCAAACATAATCTGTTTTACTTCTTTAATTTTTCTTATATTGGCGGTGCACTGTCCATTGGTTTAACAATGGAGGATCATCGCTATGCTCGCAGGATCGTCCAATTGTTGATCGGTCTCTATATGCTTGTATATCTAGGGCTTATTGAGCATGAAAATATGCAAATTGAAGGCTTTTGGTATTATCTTTTCTCCGGCACCTTTGTGGCTGCGACGATTCACTATGTCGTGGCAAAAATCTTTGGACCACTTATTTTTGGCCGTGGATGGTGCGGCTATGCCTGCTGGAGTGCAATGGTCTTTGATTTCTTACCATGGAAAAGACCACGCTCACATCAGCGAAAGAAGATCGGTTGGATCCGTTATCTTGTATTTATAGGATCATTCCTTTTTGTGACTGCGTTATTTATAAGGCATCCTAAAGGTTTGGAATCGATCATGTTTTATGCTTTTATTATTGGCAATCTTTGTTATTATGCGATTGGAATAATATTGGCTTACTTTTTTAAGGATAATCGAGCATTTTGTAAATACATTTGTCCCGTCACTGTTTTTCTTAAACCGATGAGTTATTTCGCACGCATTCGCGTCAAGCCAGATCCACATAAATGTGTGAAGTGTGGGAAGTGCACACGTATTTGCCCGATGGATGTTGATGTGATGGATCCCTCTCGCAAACGTGTAAATGCAACGGAGTGTATTCTATGTGGGGAATGTATCAAGGAATGTCCTAAGAAGGCCCTGTAGACTGATCATTATTGATAATTGCAGTGAAATATATTTTTAGATAAACAAATAGAACGTTGGGCTTTTTAGATTTAGTCATTTTATAGTGATGATAGAGGATGATATAATGGTTTTGTAAACGAAAGGACGCCTCATCAAGATGAAAGCACAGATCGTAAAAAGAACACAAAAGGATTATAAAGCAGTAAAGTCACTGATGAGAGGGCTTTTCCTAAGGAAGAACAATTTTCGATGACACTTCTTAGACTTCTCGCTTTAAGAAAAATCGTTGACTTTATAGCGTGGTATGAAAAAGGTATATTTTGTGGTGTCAGTTATCTTGTCAGTGACGAGCACTGTGTTTTTATTCTTTATCTCGCTGTTAATGATGACATACGCTCTTGAGGTTATGGTTCAAGAATCTTATCAGAAGTTAAAAAGCGTTATGCGCACAAGAATATCTTCTTAAATGTAGAAAGACCTGATGATCATGCCAAGAATGCTTTACAAAGAGAAAAGCGAATCACTTTTTACGAAAAGAATGGTTTTCATAAAACAAATGCTTTCATCCATGATGGATCTCAGGACTATCTGGTGATGAGTCTTCATGAATCTTATCATATTGATGACTATAAGCATTTATTAAAAAGATTCAGCTTTGGTTTCTTAAAAACTGACTTCTAGCTATGAAGGTAGCGTTGAGAAAATAACTTTGTTAGAATGATCAAGAGATAAGATTTTTGGAAAGGAATAGATCAAGGATGAAGAAAAAAATCAAACGAATTTTTGCGATTGTGATCGTGATCCTGCTTGTGCTCGTGATCTGTCTGACACTATGGCTGCCTTCATTTGTGATGAAGGGGAAGCGACAAACATTAAGAGAAGCGTTCAAGTGGCAGTCAGATCATTACGATACGTCTTTTTATAAAACATTGAAGAAGAAGGATTATACCGTCAAAGGAGATCAGGGCTATGTTCTCCATGTGGAACTCTTAAAGAATCCTAAAGTTAGTTATAAATATATTATTCTTTCTCATGGCTATACGGATAATCGAATGGGCTCTTTGAAATATGTAAAGATGTATTTACAACTAGGCTATAACTGTATCATTTATGATCTTCGTGGTCATGGTGAAAATGCCTCCACGATTACGACCTATGGCATGCGTGAAGGAAAAGATTTAAATGCTCTCATCAAAGATACGAGAAAGCGTTATTCTGATCTTACAGTTTTAGGCCTTCATGGGGAATCCTTAGGGGCTGCCACGACGATCTCATCTTTACAATACAAACCAGATGTTGATTTCGTTGTATCGGATTGTGGCTTTGCAGATATCGAAAATGTATTAAAGGATGGCTATCGTAAAGCACATGTTCCCGTGTTTTTAGTAGATCTTGCCAATGTTGGGGCAAGACTTCGTTATCATGTGTCTATCAAAAAGATGCGACCCATTGAAGCTTTGAAGAATAATCAAGTGCCGATCTTATTTATTCATGGACAGGATGATGCATTTATTGATTCCTCCAATTCTAAAAGGATGGCCGATGCGGATTCAGGATATCATGAATACTACGAGATTCCTACAGCAGGTCATGCTGAATCAATCTTTGTAGCCCCAAAAGATTATCAGAAATACGTGTCAGGATTTCTTAAAAAGGTTGTCACAAAATAGAAATCGTGTTTTAAAAATAACACTTGATTGAAAAGGAAGATGAAGAAAATGATGAAAAAACTTTCACTGCGTGATCACATTGCCATTTTGTATGAACAAGAAGGAATTAAAGCATCCCTTATTTTTAAATGTCATTTCATGTGTGCTTACTATTGCTTTCTTGATTGCCTTTTATGATTTGATTCCCATTATGCATAAGGTGAAGGCATTGTTCATTCTTGTGCCATTATTTTATATCTTACTTGTTGCTACATTTGCCTTGTTTTATAAGTATGACCATAAAAATAGGTAGGAGGAGATTATGAAGGACGAAAAACTCTTTTCCATGAAAGTTTCAAAAGTTTATCCCTTGCTGATCGCAAAAGCGGAAAGAAAAGGACGGACGAAAGAAGAAGTGGATCAAGTCACCTGCTGGCTCACTGGTTATACGAAAGAACAGCTGGAGGATCAGTTACAAAAAGAAGTGGATTATCGCACGTTCTTTGATGAAGCACCAGCGATGAATCCCCACTGTCATTTGATTACAGGCAGTGTCTGTGGCATCAAGGTGCAGGAGATCAAAGATCCTTTAATGAAGAAGATCCGCTATTTGGATAAACTGGTCGATGAACTGGCAAAAGGCAAACCAATGGAAAAAATATTACGATAAGTAATGAAAAGGATGTTGCTCAATAGAAATGAGGACATCCTTTTTTTTAATAAATGAAAGACCATATTTGCATTTTATAAATGGATGGCTAGATAAAACAGAACGGCGTCTTGAAAGTGACGAGGATTGAGATCAGTCTTAGAAGTGATCGTGTTAAGTCGCTGCTGGATCGTATTTTTGTGAAGATGAAGAGCCTGAGCTGTCTGATTTAAAGACTGATCGTTTTCGTAATAAACTTTTAAAAAGGCAATTTCTTCTTCTTTTAAAGCCCCAAGAATCTTCTCTTTATAAGAGTCCTTGATGGAGGAATCGATCTCGCTTGTCAAGATCTCTAATGTGAGATCATCAAAACAGATCAAACGTTGACCTTCATGAATGGAAGAGAGGGCCGTCAGACTGCTCTGATACGAACGATGCATAGAAAAAAGCTTGTCTGTTTGTCCAACACCACATAATAGAGAAGGATGTTCATTGATAAACTGAACGAATTGATGACGATGTTGCATGTAGGCTTCATTGCGGATACAGACAAGAAAATGATCGGGATAAAAATAGGAATAGATCGTTTGATCGATTCCATCAAAAAGACTATGTAAAGCACTGATCTGTGTTGAGATATTAACTTTAGGATCATTCGAAGAAAACTGAAAGGTCATCATACGATAGATCTCATCTAGTGGCATATGAAAACGCGTCAGACAATCTTCTAAATAATTTCTATTATCAATGTCATTGGTCATAAGGGAGCGGATGACATAACGTTTTTGAGCATCTAAGGAACGATCATAAAGAGACATTTCCTGTTCATGTAACAGTAAGACGGTAATACGTTCCGCTAAATGGGCATAACGTCGTGCTTCTTCAATGGGAGCACTTATGCCAATGATGGCAATCATATTTTGATGGTAGTAGACAGGAATATTGATCCCTTCCTGTGAGCCATGATAGTCATCATTCTGATGGACTTCTAATGACTTTCCTGTTAAAGCCACTTGATGACCGATTTCATGATAACTGCCAATACGCTCTGGATTGGTGGAAGCAGAGATGATCCCTTGCGTTGTAATAAAGTTGATATTATAGCCACAGACATCATGGATGGTATCGATGATCTCCTGTGAAAGGTTATGGGATATGTTCATAGAATCCTCCTATGTTCTAGATGATATAAAAATAAGATAATAAAGATTGAAATATGTCATTTAGAATATATCATAGCTTGTTAAAAAATTCTATAATAGCATTAGTTAAAAAATAAACAAGGTTGAGGTATATCTATGAATATTGTAGCAATCTTAGATTCTTTTAAAGGATCATTAACGTCTATTGAAGCAGGACGTTGTGTGAAAGAAGGATTTCAGCGTGTGGATCCTTCATTAAATGTATATGTGAAACCACTAGCAGATGGTGGGGAAGGAACTGTCGAAGCGATGATCGAAGGCTTGCAGGGAGAAAAGGTCACGATTGAAGTGACAGGTCCACTTGGTGAAAAGGTCCAGTCCACTTATGGCATTCTTCCTAAGACACAGATGGCGATTATTGAAATGAGCAGTGCTGCCGGCATTACATTGGTGCCTAGAAATGCTTTAAATCCCTATCTTACGACAACATATGGTGTTGGAGAAATGATTGAAGATGCGATCAAGAAAGGATGTCGTCAGTTCTTGATCGGCATTGGCGGTTCCGCAACGAATGATGGAGGCGCTGGCATGTTAATGGCTTTAGGGTATCGTTTCCTTGATGAAAACAAACGATCTATCGCCCTAGGTGCGCAAGGTTTACAAAAGCTTGCCGCTATTGATGAATCACATGTTTTACCAGAATTATCAGAATGTACCTTTAAAATTGCCTGTGATGTGACGAATCCATTATGTGGCGCCAAAGGTGCCAGTGCTGTTTTTGGTCCTCAAAAAGGAGCGAATGCGACAATGGTCTTAGAGATGAATCAGTGGCTGAAACGTTATGCGCAAATTGTGAAAACAATTCATCCCGAAAGTGATGAAAATGCGCCAGGATCAGGCGCAGCTGGTGGATTAGGTTTTGCCTTCCGTAGTTTCTTGGGTGGCAGTCTTGAATCGGGTATCGAACTCGTTATGAAGGAAACGCATTTAGAAGAGGAAATCAAGAAAGCTGATCTTGTCGTCACCGGAGAAGGCCGTCTAGATGGCCAAAGTGCTATGGGCAAAGCGCCAATTGGTGTAGCTAAGCTTGCTAAAAAATATCATAAACCAGTCATTGCCTTCGCTGGATGCGTGAGTGAAGACGCCAGAGTGTGTAATGAATGTGGGATCGATGCTTTCTTCCCAACGGTAAGAAAAGCGACATCTCTTGATGAAGCGATGGATCATCAGAATGCCCAAAATAATTTAAAAGATACCGCTGAACAAGTGATGCGTTTACTGATGATGAAAGGAGTCTAAAGATGCAAGTACAGTTTTCTACATTAGGGGCTCTCATTGGTCTTTTCTTAGCTATTGCTTTAATTATTAAGAAATTCCATCCCGCTTATAGCTTAATGTTAGGGGCCTTAGTGGGTGGTCTGATTGGTTCGGCAAATCTCGATGCGACCGTCAATGCGATGATGACTGGGGCTGCTAGCATGATGACCTCTGTCTTACGTATCTTAACATCAGGGATCCTAGCAGGAGCGCTGATCAAGACTGGATCAGCGGAAAAAATCGCCTCAGTGATCGTTGAGAAACTAGGAAAAACACGTGCTTTGTTTGCGATTGCCTTATCGACGATGATCATTTGTGCAGTTGGTGTCTTTGTGGATATTTCTGTCATTACCGTGGCCCCAATTGCTTTAGCGATTGGTAAAGAGGCTGGCTACAATAAAGAGAGTCTCTTATTAGCTATGATCGGTGGGGGGAAAGCAGGAAATATTATTTCACCAAATCCTAATACCATTGCCGTCGCCGAAGCGTTTAAAGTCAATTTAACATCATTAATGGTCCGTAATATCATTCCTGCCATTTGTGCATTGATCGTTACAGTGCTTATTGCCCGTCAGTTATCCAAACGCAAAGGCTTAAACGTCAGTGATGAGGATGTCGACTTACCAGGACGAAAGCTGCCTTCTTTTCTAGCTGCCATTGCGGGACCAATCGTCGTCATCGTCTTATTAGCACTAAGAACGATCAATATTACCGTTGATCCGATGATTGCTTTACCAGTCGGTGGTCTTGTTTGTACGTTATGTACAGGACATATGAAAAACTTTGGTTCCTTTAGTGAATATGGTTTAGGCAAAGTTATGGGGGTATCGATCTTACTTTTAGGAACAGGGACGATTGCTGGAATTATCAAAGCGTCTTATTTGCAGCATGATGTCGTTCATCTTTTACAGATCTTAAATATGCCAGCTTTCTTATTAGCACCGATCTCTGGCATTTTGATGGCTGGCGCAACAGCTTCGACAACTGCTGGTGCTACCGTAGCAGCCCAGACATTCTCTTCTGTTTTACTTGCAAAGGGCGTCCCAGCACTTTCTGCTGGCGCAATGATCCATGCGGGGGCAACGGTCATCGACTCTCTACCACATGGCTCTTTCTTCCATGCCACAGGTGGCGCTGTCAATATGGAAATTGGGGAACGTATGAGACTGATTGCCTTTGAAGCGATGGTTGGTTTGACAAGCACAATTGTTTCCGTTCTCGTTTATCTCTTTTTATAAAAACATACATGAAACGTTTAGAATGAGTGGTTTACACGGCCACTCATTTTATATGTTTTTATCAAAATGGTGAAATATTCATGAATTTTTGCTTGAAGACTTGCTTATAACGCTACGTCATATGCTATGGTGAAAGGGAAAGAGGTGAAAAGCTATGTCGACATATACAACAGGAGAACTTGCCAAGCTTTGTGGTGTGACAGTCCGAACCGTGCAATATTATGATAAGCGAGGAATCTTAACACCTAGTGAACGTTCTGAAGGCGGCAGACGCCTTTATAAAGATGAGGATCTCAAACGATTGAAAGTGATCTGCTTCTTGAGAGATTTAGATTTTTCAATAGACGCTATTTTGGGAATCCTAAAAGATGAACATCCAGAACATGTTATTTCTATGCTTGTTGAGCAGCAGGAAAAGATCCTTACTGAGGAAATTACGATCAAAAAAGAGAAATTAGAAAAGCTTCAGAAACTCAAAAGCGGGATGAAGAACGAAGATCAGTTTTCTCTAGAATCCATCACCGATATAGCTATGCTTATGGAAGGAAAGAAAAAGCTTAAGAACCTTCATCGTTTTATGCTTTTAACAGGAATTCCGATCACCATTTTACAATGGACTTCAATTATTCTTGGCATCATCAAAGGACTGTGGTGGCCATTTATCATCTGGGCATTAGTGGCAATTATTTGGGGAAGCTGGTTGAGCCGTTATTATTTCAAACATGTCAACTATATCTGTCCACAATGTCATCAGGCTTTTCGACCAACTTTAAAAGAAGCATTTTTTGCCCGCCACAGCCCAAAGGCTCGTAAGTTAACGTGTCCAGCGTGTCATCATAAAGGCTTTTGTTTAGAAATTTGGGGAGGTGAAGATCATGAGTGAGTTAGAGAAGATCGTGATTGGAAAAGAAAGTCTTCCTGCTTTGATCTTGACGATTCTCTTCATGATCATTATTCCTATTGTTTTCTTCATTTATTGGCGTAAAAAGCATAAAGATCAAACAAAGATGAGTTACTTGATAGCAGGAATGATCGGATTTCTCATTTCGGCAAGGGTCCTAGAACTTGGTGTACATTATGTCTGTCTGATTTCCAAGAATCCCATTTCTCATTTTCTTAATACGAATACGTGGGCTTATGCTCTCTATGGAATCGTAATGGCAGGCATCTTTGAAGAATGTGGGCGTTATGTGATCTTCAAATCAATCATGAAGAAGCATCGTACTCGTGAAAATGTGGTCCTTTATGGCATAGGTCATGGCGGCATGGAAATCTTCACTGTGATCTTACCAGCGATGATCACGTATCTTGTCATTGTTGTATTATTCTCTAGCGGGAATATTCAAAATGCTTTGAAGACTTTAAAGATGACTAAGGATAATATTTTTGTGATTCTTCCGGCAATCAAAGCAGCTGCAACATTTAATTTTATAACTATGGTTCTTAGTATCATTGAACGTTTGCTTACGATGTTTATTCAAATCGGGCTTACCGTAATTGTTTATGTTGATGTGATCAATACCAATAAGGTGAAGTTATTGTTGGCTATTGTATTGCATATGCTGGTCGATTTATTTCCCGTGCTTTATCAAAGAAAAGTATTATCACTTGGAATTGCGGAAATTTGGCTTGCTTGCTGGTGTATCATTATTATCTTTATGGCTTTAAGATTATATCGAAATGAAAATAGGATAGATGCATAACTTTATGAAAGCTCAGCTCTAAATCACGGACTGAGCTTTTCATCTGCAAAATTTAGATCAATAGGCGTGATCGGGAGTTTAGGAAGAAAAAAAGAAGATGTGGATTTTCCTATAGACTCCATGATAAAAATAAATAACATATACGTTCAAGAATAAAAAGAGTACAATAGGGACATGAAGGAGAAGAAAGATGTTTGCGGATTATAAAAAAATAAAAGCATTAAATGATACAAATCGAAGATTATATAACTATATGATCGATCATACAGATGAAGTGATCGATATGAATGTACGTCAGTTTGCGGATGCCAACTTTGTTACCCAGCGACTGTTGTACGTTTTAGTCGTGCCATGGGATGTGATGGCTTTGCGGAATTAAAAAAGATGCTTCAGGCGGATAATGATGAGAAGATCTCATTTTCTGATCAGCAGGATGTGGATGAATTAATTCAATTTCTAAAGTCTACAGAAGAGGAAGAATGTGAAAAGAAGATTGATGAATTTGTGGATTTGATTTTAGAAAAATCAAATGTATTCTTCTTTGGCATCGGCAATAGTGCCGCTATGGCTTATTATGGAGCACGCTATTTTTCTGACCTTGGTTTATTCTCGTTTTATATTGATGATCCATTTTATCCATCATATTTACGAAGTTCCGATTATTGTGCCATTTTCTTATCAGAAAGTGGTGAAACCGTAGAACTGATCAGACAGGTCTCGCATCTTAAAGAAGCAGGAGCGACCGTTCTGTTGATCACGAACAATGAAGAATCCACATTGGCAAAAATGGCAGACTGTACACTTGCTTATCATGTCACAGAAACAAAGCTCGTGCAGACCTTTGATTTAACCAGTCAAGTACCAACACTTTATCTGTTAGAAAAGATTGCAAAAAGGGTGAAAGGATTTATTCCAGAAACATGACCGTACCAGTTTATGAAACAAGAATAAAAACTAAAATATGTAAAATCATTCACAAGAAGTGTTTTCCCTAAAAAATGAGACACTTCTTTTTTGACTTTCCAAAATCATTGTTTCATAAGATGAAACAAGTGAAAATTCACTGTGCTATGATGCGCTCAAGTAAAGGAGAGAGGAATCATGAAGAAGAAATTTTTATTTTTTACTCTCTTTGCAGTGTTAATGTTTCTACCTATTGGACACTTAACAGTTGCTCATGCGAGCACTTCCTTAGATAGTGCAGATCAGCTGCAAAGTCAGGACCCGCCACAAGTTGTGGAAGGTCCAATTGGTAACTACAAGATCAAAGCCAATGTGGCGAATGCTTTTGATGAAGCCGTCAAGCTTCAAATCAAGAAAGTATCTTATGATTCACAATTAATCAAAAAGATGACCAAGCAACAAGATTCACAAATACTTACAGGACTTGATCTTTCATTTATAAATCAAAAGGGAAAAGAAATAGAACCTCATGGAGAGGTTAAAATGACGATCAACAGTACAAAACAACTTCCTCCATTAAAGGTTGTTCATGTGAAGGATCAAGGACAAGCTGAAATTTTAAAAGATCAACAGACACAAAGAACAGTGTCTTTTTCATCAGGAAGCTTTAGCGTTTTCTATTTAGTAAAAGATAGTGATGACGCTACAACTTTATTTACTCATCTTCAAGATGGTGATGATGTTACTTTACAACAGGATCTAACGATTTCAAAGGATGCCAGCTATCATATTTTAAAGTCTAGAACTTTAGATTTAAATGACCATACCTTAACGATTCTTAATGATTCTAGTTCTTTTGTCACGAATAATGGGACTACATTTACCATTAAAAATGGGACTATAAAAGGTGATGGAACCGGAAAAGTTCTTGAAGTCAATAGTAGCAGTACAGTGACTTTGGATCAAGTGACATGCGATGGATTATCACAATTATGTGAAGCCAATAATGCTGATCTCATGATTCAAAATTCATTGATTGAAAACTGTAAAAATAGTGATCATCCAACTGTGATGGTTCATGGTGGCAAGTTTACGATCAAAGATTCGACATTTGATGGTAACGAGAGTGGCAATGGAAATGGCGGAGCAATCTATGCGGATCATGCAAACAATCACAAATGTATCGTAAGCATTATAAATAGTAATTTCACCAAGAATAAATCTAATTATCAGGGTGGTGCGATTGCTTTTAATGGCTGTCAGGTCACTTTATCAAACAATACATTTACAGATAATGAGGCTCATGATCATGGCGGAGCTGTTACTTTCTTAGATCAAGTTGAAGGGACACTTTCAAATAACACTTTTAAAAGTAATACTTCTAAAAATAAAGGTGGCGCTATTTCTGAATATAACAGCAGTCTCACTCTTTCAAGTAATACATTGACAAGTAATAAAGCGAGCTGCGGTGGTGCCCTTTATGTGAATGCTTCCACACTACATATCACCTCAGGGACATTTACAAGTAATACAGCCACTTCTACTAACTGGTTAAAGGGTGGCGGAGCCATTTATAGTGATGGTCAAAATACAACACAATTGACATTCTCACCTGAAAAGAAGGATGATCTCGTCTTTGATTCCAATTATGCAGAAGCGAGCGGTGGTGCTGTTCTTGTTCACGGGACGGCTCATATCAATGGCGGAACACTTAAAGACAATACTGCTAAGATTCATGAAGGTGGTGCTTTGACCATTGGTTATGGAAAAGCGACATTATCAAAGGGAATATTTGAAAACAATAAGACAGGTTACGACGAAAAAGGAAATGCTTATGGTAAGTATGTCGACTGGGGTGGAGGAGCCATCTTCTGTAGTGATAAAGGAACGATGAATTTCCCAACTTCCGTTGTCGATACCGGAAATACCGCTGGTGGTTTTGGCGGTGGTCTTGCCGGCTGTTCAACTGCTCGTCTGTATACTTTTGGTAGCCATACGTCTGGAATTGCCGTTTATAGCAATGCTGCAAAACAAGAGCATGCTTCTGGCTCTGGTTCAGCCAAAAGTGATGACCATGACTATGGTATGGGCAGTGCGGTTTTCAAGAATAATGGATCCAAAGATATTGCCTGTTTCTTAGCTGGTTCGATCTCCAATACGATGCATGGCGGAACGAAAGCTAATTATCATGGCAGTGTTGATGGAAAAGCATACACTGCAACAAGGCAAGATGAATTCATTCAGTGCTCTTCTGTTTTAGGATTAACAACTGATGAGAAAGGACCAGACAGCGCTGATGTGATCATCAAAAACAATACATCTTACACGTATGGCGGAGGCATCTTGAATAATGGCATTATGATTTTTGGAAATCCAACGAATATCACCCAGGGGACTTCTATTGCCTTGAAAGCCTATAAGAGCTTAAAGAATCAGCAGGGTAACACTTTAAGGATCAATAAAGGTGCTTATAAGTTCAGTGTAAAAGATCAGAAGGGAAATGTTGTCTCAAAAGGAACGGTTCAGTCTTCAGACCAGTCTGAAGCGGAGATCACCTTTGATCGTAAGCTTGTCTTCTATCCCGGTGATTTTAAAGGCGATGGACCTTATACCTTTACCTATACATTAAGTGAAGATGATGTCAAAGATCAAAGTATCAAAAGGATGATTTCATCTATAAGATTACAGTTCATCTCAAAAAAGTGAGTCAGCAGATGTAACAGCATGTCCCTCATTGTTTCTTGTTTTCACGAATGACATTAGTTATGCTATACAAGAAAAATATGCAACACATGTTCAACAATGTTAATCAATGGAGGACGCTTATGAAAGTTACAAATGACATGATCAATAAAGATATTCGTACGACTGGCGTTTTGATTCGAACACTGTATAAGTTTAGAAAAGAAAAGCAGTTTCGTACATGCAATAAAATGTTAAATCGCTTTACGAAAGGGAAGTTCCCTAAAGGATTACATGTTGAAGAACGCTTTATTGAACGAGAAGATCATTCTCAAATGAGAATTTTGATCTGTTTCCCAAAAGCAGTTCAAAAAAATGCCACAGGTGTTCTCTGAATCCACGGTGGTGGTTATGCCCTAGGAATTCCTGAACAGGAAATGGGTTATGTTCAAACAATTACCGAAAACACAAACTCCGTGATCGTTTTACCAGATTATACGCTTTCGCTTTCAAAGCCTTATCCAGCTGCCTTAGAGGATTGTTACCTTGCACTCATGTGGATGAAAGAACATTCTATGGAATTAGGCATCAATCAGGATCAGTTATTTGTCGCAGGAGAATCAGCGGGTGGTGGATTGACAGCAGCCTTAAGCTTATATGCGAGAGACAAAAAGGAAGTCAAGATTGCTTTTTGGATGCCATTATATCCAATGATCGATTGTCGTATGCAGACAGAATCCATGAAGGATAATGATGCACCAGTCTGGGACGAGAAAGCCAACAAACTTGGCTGGCAGTTGTATCTAGGATCATTATATGGTCGTGATGATATTCCCTATTATGCCTCACCAGCGTTAGCAGCTGATTATCGTGGCTTACCACCAACTTATACTTTCGTAGGGACGATTGAACCTTTTTATGATGAAACAAAAATGTATATAGAAAATCTACAAAAAGCAGACGTCGAAGCCAAAGCTGATGAATATGATGGATGCTTCCATGCCTTTGATCTGTTCGGTAG
>ONFH01000295.1 GCA_900317015.1 uncultured Erysipelotrichaceae bacterium
TATCCACGAAACTGTACATGGTTATATGATCATCGGGTGTACAATTTTATATGATCATTTCTGTACAAGAATATGTTAGCATTTATAACTGGCAACTCGACGATATAGAGGAAAGTCATTAAGTCCTAGTGAAAATAATATCTTATGTGAAAAATAAGGTGTGACACTTTTTAAATATTTCGTTTGAGTGAAACTATCACATTTAGATCAGTAATACATAAGAATCTTGTCATCTTGATTAAATGGTCAAATAGGATAAAATAGAACATCATGACAGGAAATAATAGCTACTAACATCATAAAGCTTTGGGGAAGGTGTTTATGATATCTCATGTCTTTTTGTTCATGTCATGGGGAATTGGAGGAATTTATATGTATTGTGTTTATTGTGGTAAGAAGATACCAGATGAAGCAAAGTTCTGTCCTTCTTGTGGTCATAGCATTCAAGTGAGTGACAATCATGGAATTAAAGAGAATGTGGCACAAGAAAAGACAGAAGAATCACTTCATCAAGAAAAATCTGAAAGTATGAATCTTAATAAGCGGGTAGAGAAATCTGATCCATTTCAAAACTTAAAGGTGGATGAAGAGGTGTATTCGGCAGTACAGAAGAAGAGTACGATTGGCTCACTCATTATTATTGCGGTGATCGTGGCACTCAATGTTGCGGTGTTTGTCGGTTATAAGGCTTATGCCGTTATGACGAGAAACGTCATTACCTTAAGTTCATTTACACCAGCTTACACTGTTGATGGATCAACTGCTTCTTTAGATCTTTCAAATTCATACTATACCTTGAAAGGCAGTAGGAATCAGACACAGGCCAAAAGTATTAAATTATCAGTTGATGATTTTACGTTTAGTAAGACGGATGATCTTCAAAATGGGGATCAAGTGACTGTTAAGATCAATCAATTTGAGAATAAGGAAAAGAACTATGTGGTCAAAGGTAGTAAGACCTTTACTGTAAAATTCACTGAAGAAACAAATGGTAGTGAAAAGAAAGATACATCAGATCAGACAACTGAGATAACATCTCATTCTACAAGTGATGACTATATGTTTGAAAATAGTAGTACTACGTTATTAACTGATGATGATCTTAATACATTAACAAAGAAGTGGCAGGCAAGAGTTGCTATTAATGAAATCTATGCCCGTCATGGTTACAGCTTCTCTAATAGTACGATTGCAGATTATTTTAGAAATAAGAATTGGTATGTTGAAGATAGTTCAATAACCACTGACGAAGATGCCAATTTGAATGATATTGAAAAAGCAAATCTGAAAAAGCTAAAAAATTATTGTACTGAACAAGGGTGGACATGGGATATTAGTGATCCACTTAATACTGATGAATAGGGGGAAGCATGAATATGTATTTATATGATTTCTTTAGAACATTACCAAGAAAGAGTAATATTCCTGTCATTATTTATTTAATCCTTAACATTTGTTTTATTGGGGCAGTTGTTCAGGGATTCTTTCTAGTCGATTATCCGTATTGGGCAGGCATTCTTGTTGGCTTTGATGTTTATGTGGCTTCATTACTCATTGCCTTATCACCTATAGGTGAGTTTATCTTACGTTTACAAACAGGCTGTCGTAAATTAAAGAATGAAGAAGACATGCAAAGAATTCAGCTGATCTTTGATGAAGTTTACAATCGTGCAAGAGCAGTAGATCCAACAATTCCACCAAATGTGAAAGTCTTTATTAGTGAAGAAGCATCACCAAATGCTTTTGCGACTGGAAGACATACAGTTTGTGTAACAAGGGGATTGTTAAATCAGTCTGATGATGAAATCAAAGGTGTACTAGGACATGAATTTGGTCATCTCGCTCATCATGATACCGATCGTATCTTAGTTGTTTCCATTGGTAACCTTATTGTAAACTTGATCTTTTTGGCTTTAAGAATCTTCCTTGATCTTGTCGTGATTGCGGTTGCGATTGCCACAGCTGCTGTTAGTTCACGTCTTTCTCGTGGGATTTATTACTTATTGACTTACTTCCAGTCATTAATTGCTCATGTAATTATAGGAGTATTAATGTGGATTTGGACGAAGATAGGCATGCTGTTAGTGATGAAGACATCAGGAGAAAACGAATTCGAAGCGGATGCCTTTGCTTCTAAGTTAGGTTATGGTCGTAATCTTGCTTATTGTCTTCATAATATTGCAGGTGAAGATGTGTCTTATAAGAATGGCTTATTTGCCAATCTTGAATCATCACATCCAGAAACTAATGAACGTATTAATCGGTTAAAGAGTTTAAGTTTATCTCGTTAAATATCATATCATTGTCATTGAGCAGGTCTTAGATGATCTGCTTTTTATTAATTATTATATTCTTAAAAAGTGAAAATATCGAATAAGCTTATAATGATGCACTTAAAATTGCCTGTTATGCATGCGTATGTTATTGATAAATGTGAAATAATCACATATAATGTGATAAAAGGAATTGGAGGTATGATGTCTATGCTTAGGAGGTTTAATGTCAAAAATGTGTTATCATATTATGAGAATGAATATGGAGAATCTGAAGAATTTTCTTTGATTCCAGGCAAAGTAAGAAATAAAAGTGATCACCTCTTTGAGGACAAATTGAATAAATTATTAAAATTTTCAGCAATTTATGGTGCAAATGCTTCTGGTAAGTCAAATTTAGTTAAAGCATTAAAGATGATGCAGAATATTACTGTAAATTCTGATACTCTTCCATATGCTGAAGATTATTGCAAAATTAAAGAGGATAATAAA
>ONFH01000118.1 GCA_900317015.1 uncultured Erysipelotrichaceae bacterium
AAAAATGCCTCCTTTCAAATATATGTGGAAAAATCCACACATATATCATAATAAGATCAGAGGCAAACGTTAAATTCAGTCAAAAAAACACCTGCGACATAGTCACAGGTTCAGTTTGAAGGTGGTGCTGTTGTTAGTATGGGTGGTGCTGATCCGGGTATGTGTCACTGGTGCTGATGCTGGTATGGGTGGTGCTCATCATGCAATTGGTGGTGCTTATACTCGGTAGTATTCATGATGGTCATGATTACTCTAAATTTGCCAATAAATATGATAATAATGGTCAATTGATAGCTGTTAGTATTACTAGTTCAAGTTATAAAGATGAAAAAGGAAAAAGTAGTGAAATCTATTACAAATAAATCAAAGTTCGATCATCGCTCGTGAAAGGGATCAAAATTCAACAGGCTTATCATACATGCTATGGGAAATATTATGATGTTGGTGTATTCAATTATTTAAACGACTTAGCAGATGCTTATTCATAAATCATTGTTAGATATTCATGCATACGAAAAGCAGCGCTGGAAATCAACTTTCCAACGCTGTTTCTTAATTCTTATACTGATTTAATATGAATGATTTCTTCTATTTGATCCTTCAAAAGGTTTAAGGAATTTTAATCACTACAACCTCATCAGCATTTCAATCAATAATTACTTAACAGTTACGTTAATAACTTTCTTTATACCATTAATCGTATATACAGTAATCTGACATTTTCCTTTGCCCTTAGCTTTGACTTTACCAGAACTTGATACAGTCGCAATCTTTGAATTTGAAGATTCAAATTCAGTCTTGCCATAAGCTTTCTTTTTGCTGAGGCACTTCGTTACTTTAACTTTTAACCTCTTTGATTTCTTTCTTCTTAGTTTCAATGAAAGAGGTGAAACAGTCAAAGCTTTAGCATTTGTGTAATTCTTACATTTATTACCAGTAATACAATAAGTTTTAACATTTGTTCCGATAATCGTTTTATCTTCAGTAACAGCTTTTACAACAATTGAATAGATCTTGTACTTCTTCAATTTCTTAAGCGTCGTTGAATGACCATCTACTTTGCTGACAAGTTTCAGCTTCTTACCTTCGATACCTGTATAAACCCAATATTCATCAGCATCATCAATTTCAGTCCAAGAAAGTTTGATCTTATTTTTACCTTTTGCAGTTGCTCTCACAAAGATCTTCTGATTCTTTTTTACATCTTTATTATCATCTTTTTCTTGATCAGTGTCAGTCGCATTAGGCTTGTTTTCTTCAGCTTCTTTTGATGAATCCGTATTCGTTGCCGGCTTATTATTATCCGTTGTAGGTGCCGTTGGGGTCGTTGGGGTCGTTGGCGTTGTAGGAGCTGTTGGCTGATTCTTACCAGTATCTGGTTTCTGATCAGGCTTCTTAGTATCATCATCAGTTTTTGCTGCATTGACAGTAACCGTACATTTAGCAACCTTATCTTCTGCAGATGCTGTGATGACCACAGTTCCTGCTGCAAGACATGTAATCTTACCGTCTTGATCAACTTTCACAACATTTTCATTATCAGATGCCCATTTAATCTCTTTATTTGTAGCATTTGCTGGTTCTACTTCTGCATGGAAATCATAAGATTGACCAACCGTAAATGTTAATGCATCAGTCAAGCCTGAAATGCTTTCAACTTTAACATGATTTGGATCATTTACCGTGACTTTACAACTGTCGCTAAATTCACCTGCATAAGCAGTAATAATAGCCGTTCCTTCTTTGATTGCTTTGATTGTTCCTGATTGATCAACACTAACGACTTTTTCATCATCTGAATCCCAAATGATATCTTTGTGCGTTGCATCATCTGGTGTAACAACAGTCATTAACTTTAATGTATCACCAGGCTTGAACGTTAATTCAGAAGGCATCAACGAAATACTCTGTACTTTTACTTCATCTTTTTCTGGTTCTTTAACAAAGACTGAGCATTCAGCTTTCTTACCGTCAGCTTCAGCAGTCACTTTTGTTGTTCCTGCCTTTACTGCCGTTACAGTACCACTGTCATCGATCTTGGCGATGTTCTCATCTTCCGAAGACCACTTAACAGTATGTGTAGAAGCTTCATCAGGACTGAGTTTTGCAATTAAACCAAGCGTAGACCCTGTATCAAGATACATTCTATCCTGGCTCAAAGTAATTTCTTCAACTTCTGTCTCTACTTTTTGTGGTTCTGAAACAGTGACTTCACAAGTATCAGTTTGGTCGCCCGCTTTAGCAGTAATTGTAGCTGTACCTGCTTTTACAGCTGTTAACATACCATATTCGTCAACTTTGACAACAGATTCATCATTCGTTGACCAAGTAACAGAATTATTTTTCGCATTTGTAGGTGTTACTTTTGCAGATAACTGGAAAGATGAACCACTATCTAATTTCACCTTATTACTATTTAACTCAACCTTTTCAACTTTAGCATCCTGTGTATCATCATCTGTGTCATCCTTTTCATCTTGATTAGATGCACCCGAGTCAGTCACGACAACATGACATTTTCCGAGGATCTTATCATTATAAACAGATGTAACTGTTACATCAGCTTCTCCTGCAGAAAGGGCTGAGACAACACCTAGTTTATTGACCTTTGCAATAGAGTCATTATCAATTGAGAATTTCACTTTATTCCATCCATTATCAGAAAGTCCATCATCAAATGAATAATCGAAAATAGCAATATTACCGACATTCATCTTTAAATTATCCTGAACCGTTAGAGATGTAGGAACTTTATTCTTGTTAAATGGATCAATATTCACAATCTGCGAAGCACTTGCATTATTGTCAGCCAATCCAATACCTTCATTAGAAATCGTAATAGCTGATTTTAAATCGCTCTTAGGAACAAGAATATAACCTGATCCAGACTTCGTCATAAACCATCTAACGAGATCATCGTCGCTCTTTTCTTCTAGAACAACTTTCTTATTACTATCTTCATCAGTCGTTAATTTAATGACCTTATCTGTATACAATGAAGAAATGATATAACTACCATCATCCTGTCGTTCAAACTTCCAGCTGTTCTTTGCGAGATCATTATCTTCATCAAGTTTGATTTCATCATCTACAGCACTGAAAACCTTTCCTTCTGTATCAGAAATCTTAGTATAGAATTCATTTCTTAAACGTTCATCATCATTAACATGAATAGTACATATTTTAGTAACCTTTTCATTTACTTTACTAGTTGCAGTAATAGTAGCTGAACCTGCCCTAATACCTTTAATCTTTCCATTTGTATCGACCGTTACAACTGAATTATCACTTGAAGTCCAATTCAATTCATCTGCTTTTAATGTTGAAGCAATTGTCTGTTCTTCGCCAACTTTTAGATCACGACGTTCATCAATCGTCAAATTTTCCGGAATCTTGCTTTGATCAACGACTTCAATACTAAATCTTTGTGCTTTACTTTCACTGCTCTTATATGTTTGTAATGGCGTTCCATCAGCATCACCATTACCCCAAGTGTCCAACGATCTCATCAAAGCACATTCTGCAACTAATCGATAACCGTCGCCATTCTTATAGATATACCATTTTTGAGCTTTTGTTTTATTTGATTGATATGGCTGTACTCGAGCAGCGTTTTTACTTGTTCCGTTACTTACATCCATACACTTCTGATCAAAGACATTCTGAATAATATAAGCACCATCTGACTGTTTTTGGAAATGCCAAATGTTCTTTACATTCAATCCTTCTTCTTTTAATGAAAGCTGTGTTCCATTATTGGTAATAGGTTTTCCAATACTTGCCTTTTTGATTTGAGCATAGAAATCATCACTAAATGCGCCACTTTCTATAACGTGTACATTACATGTAGCTTTGATTTTGTCATTGTAATCACTAGTAGCCGTAATTTTAGCAGTCCCAAGTTTATTTGCAGTCACAACACCGCTCTGATTAACAGTAGCTACTGAATTGTCACTACTTGACCAATTGATCTTTGATTTACCAACATTATGTGCGGCATTGATTGTCTGACTTTGACCAGGAGAAATATAATGATCTGCATCCATTGAAATTGATGATGGAAGTGGAAGCATTTGTTTATTTTCAAACTCTATGGTCCACCGCTGTGCTGGATTATTATGAATCTGATAGATTTGTACCCTTGTACCTTCAGCAGTTTTTGCATCACATGCATCTAACGCTCTGCCCATTGCACATTTTGGTACAAAACGATAACCATTGTCATATTTATAAATGTACCACCTCTGAGCATTACTATTATTTCTTGTCCAACATTGTACACGAACATGGTCAGCATCTTTCATTGCAACAACATCTAAACAACGGTTATCATACATGTTTTGGATAATATATGAACCATCAGATTGTCTTTGGAAATGCCACCAAAATCTTGCTTTAAAAGATGCATTCTTTAAATAGAGGCCATCTGGATTATAAATAATTGGTCTAAATACACTTGTTAATCTGATATTGCCATAAAATGAATTTCCCAGATTTAACGCTTTTGATGGATCCATTTTTGTGCTTTCGGCTTTGAAATCTGGTCTAATAACACCCCAATAGCCTCCAACAATACGATCATAACGTATACCTGTAATTTTTCTTACATAATTTCCACCAACATTTTGATGGTATGACACAGTATCTGATTCGTATATTGCAACATGTCCATAACTATTATTCGTATAAACTAAAATATCACCTTTTTGAGGATGAGCACCGCGAATTCTAGCCCAACCAGCAGGTAATGTATTCCAAGTGTAATCATTTGCATTACCATGTGGTCTAGCAGCACCAAGATACTGATAATAAGCCATGATCAAATCAACACATTGGTAATAATAAGCTCCATCTACTTCAATAGATTTTCCAACTTGAGCATTACACCAAGCAATAGCTTGACTTCTTGTACGAGAACAATATGCTTTTGCGTCAGAAATGTAACTAGGCAAGATGGCAACGACCATCATGAGACTAATAAATACACCAAGAATCTTCTTCATAACACCAATCTCCTTCCTAATAATGCGTATTTAATCAAGTAATTGTTGATAGGGCTTACAGTTATAAATAAAAAAACTACCATCTTCCAATTTTTAATATTGTTACTAAAACAATGATGAAATATCTTTAAATATAAAAATCAAGTCCCTCAGCAAATCAAATAAGGAATAATATCCTTAAATAAATTATAGGTTGACATATCTTACTTAGCAATATTTTTAAAGTAAGTTTTTAAATCTGTTAATATGACTACGAGTCGTTTTTTGTAAGCTCATTAAATTTTAATTATTATTAATAAATGTATATGCCCCTTTGTTTTTACGTGATGTTAACAATTAGGTGACTTTTTGTTTTGAATCCGTATTTTCGGTTTCTAAACGTTTCCCTCGCCGTCCTGACATTTATATATTTAGTATAATGTATTGTGTCAGGAGGTATAATTCATGAGTGTTGAAGAAATCATCGAAAAACTATCAAGTACTGAACTAAGCGACTATCAGATCAAGGAGATTGAGAAGCAGATTGACGAGTATATCAGTGATAACAATACTGCTTCCGATCCTAATGTTGAATACTGCCCAAAATGCGGCAAGGTTCATCCCAAATTAATCAAAGCTGGGAGAACTCGTAACGGCAAGCAGATGCTTCGATGCAAGGAATGCAACAAGCGCTTTGTAGCGGACACTGGACAGCTTACTTTCTACTCCCATCAGGAATTTTCCGCATGGAAAATACTCCTTAAAGATACACTTAATACTGTCGGATTACGCGAAACTGCTTTAAAGATTGGCGTTCATTTCGTCACTGTTTTTAGAATGCGTCATAAGTTTCTTCGCTTCCTGGAAGAGATCCTTGTAAATGAATCAGTCGGGAATGTAGCTGAAGTAGATGAGAAGTACATCACTGCAAGCCACAAGGGAACCAAATTAGAAGGCGTAGAGCCTCGTAAACATGGTTCCAAGGCAAATAAACGCGGTCTTAGTAAAATGCAAGTGTGCATCATGACAGCTGTATCCAGAGACAACAATGCATACATTCACACATACAATACAGGTAGACCTAATGACATCAATGCTAATGATCTCTGCCAGCACATTGATGAAAATACCTACTGTTTTCTTGACGGTATCAACATCTATGATTGGAGTCTGAAAAAGCGAAACTGTGATTTCAGACACCTGAAGAAATCTGACTATACCAAAACTGATCATTTGAATAATGTCAATCATCTTCACTCATTCATTGAGAAGGAAGTGATCGGCTATAGAAATTTAGCAACAAAGTATATCAATAGATATAACTCATTATTCATGATCCAGTGCAATTACAGAAAGATGTCACTCAACGAAAAAATTGTAAAGCTGCTGGGTCTATTAAGACAGCATCAGAAGTATTTCTTCGTCAGACAGATCAGTCATGAAAGTATATTTTTATGCGGTGCTACTATATTCAATTAGGGGCTGACAAGCAAGATAATTTTCGACAATTTGATATGCGAAAATCAAATTGCGAAACATCAACACATAAATGTAATATTTCTAAAAAGTCACCTATTTGTTAACATCACGAATAAAAAAAGCCATTTCCTTACAATATATATACTTTTAATTGTAAGTAATATGGCTTTTTCATTTTCAGTTTTATACTTTTATGCTCTTATATACTTTTAAATTGTAAATTCACAATTAGTAATGCATGAAGCACATTTCTCTATAGCTAGTGATTTTATAAATCGTATGAGCGTTTTCAGTGCTGAGGTTAATACAACCATGTGAACCTCTTGATTTATAATAAGATGGAGACCAGCTACCCCATGACTGCCATGGTGCTGCATGGAAACCTGTACCAGTCCAAGTAATACGTGTCCACCACTGTACTGGAGTTGTGTAACCTTCACCAACTAATGTTCTGTTTGCCTGATGTTCTTTTAAGAAGAATGCACCAGTTGTTGTCTTACGTCCAGCGACTGGTTTACCAGAGATACAGTTACAGCTGAATGTCACTTTACCGTTCTTGAAGACATAAACTTTCTGTTCTGCTAAGTCTACTTCAACGTAGTCCTTACCATCCCAGTCATCTTTCCAGTTATTCCAGTTCTTCTTATAAGAAGTAGAATACCAGTTAATGTCATAGCTTAATGTGATGGCCTTCTTATTGGCATCAGATGCATCTTTCATATAAGCATCAGTCTTAGATTGTTCAATTGTAGTGGCAACAGCTTTCTTAGCCTGAGCAATTGTCTTATCGTAATCAACACGCCAACCGAAGTCGCCTTCAGTTGTCGATAACTTTTTACCAGTATGTGATGTATAAGTTCTCTTCTGACCAACTGTCTTGTACTTTAAGCATAACTTTTCAACCCAGTCACTTAACTTCTTCTCATCAACTGTGACTTTACCATTCTGGTAAACTAACATCTGAGATAATGTTGCTGGATCTAATGTTTCATAATGCTTATCACCCATGTTCCAAGTGATATAACGTAAGCCAACATTATTGTAGGCATTTAAACGTGACTGTAATTCGCTTGTAGATGGATTAGCAACTGTCTTATAACAGCTATCATAAGCACTTGTGCTAACATCTAATGTTTTTTCAATCGCTTTTAAAGACTTTTCAACGGCTTTTGTTAAACCATCTGTATCGATCGTATTCCCTTTATAAGCTTTCAGAATTGCAAACTGCTTTTTAGATGAATCATAAGCAACACGAGTTGGCAATGGAGCATTGATCTTATAAGTGCTATCGCCCTTAACTAAACGTGAAGAAGAGATCACCTTAGCTAATTTTGAAGTATTATATGTAACATCATGGACAAGTTTATAAGTATGTGATCCGAATGGGAAAGCAATACCGCTGTGAGCCTGTTTGAATGTGGAATCAATCTTGCTTGAAACTGTTGCTTTATAATCAATGTCATCACCATTGATTGTTAAGCTTCCATTGTTTCGACCTTTTACTGTTAAAGTATAAGAATCCAAACCTTTTTGAATTTTATCCTTTGACTGCTGTAAAGTTAGACCTGAGACATCGATTCCATTAATAGTTGTGTTATTGTACCATTTGTTTTTATAAGAGATATTGTAGTATCCAATAAGTCCGACAAATACGAGTACTAACACACCAATGATAATGTATAAGTATTTTCTTTTCATCTTTTTTCTCCCTACTCAACAAGTAATCGTAACAAGGTTATTTTAACAACTTCTCACGAAAAGAAAAGCTTTTTGCTTTAATTTTTCATGATTTTTCATATTTTAATTGAAATACAAATATGTAGTATCAAGAATACAAATTTTATCAAGCCCTAATGTATGCATTTTGATAAATGCAACATGCTATTTCGTATTATTAGAAACCATTCTTACAATTTATTCTTAAAATATGGAAGAAATTGTGTATATTAGCTCATTTTTTATAAAGGCTAAGATGTTTGTTGATTAAGATTTTCGCCCCTATAAGGATTTTGAAAGTGGTTCTACAAGCAAGCTTTTCTCTTCCAATTAATAAAAAGTATGCCCGTTTCCGAGCATACTTTCTTA
>ONFH01000068.1 GCA_900317015.1 uncultured Erysipelotrichaceae bacterium
AAGCGACCGTTGTCGTCTTACGCTACATGGCGTGGCAGAGATACCACTTCCATTGGGCGAAGCACAATGGGAGTGGAGAATTCATACCACTGGTCAACTGTAATACCTCTTAATCCGTTAAGATTTACACTCTCGGTTGTACCAATAGACATAACCAATTCATCACTTGATACTCTTTCGTCATCAATTGAGGCTACTTTTATGTTTTTGGTCGGTTTATTTGTAATAGTATACAAATAAAGTTCATCTTTTAATACTCTTAGAAGTCTGACAGGTATTTTCATCTTTTTCTTACCTATGGCATTATAGAGAAGTGAAAAATCTGTTAATTTTACTTTAGTCATTACTAACATTTGATCATTATCTAAAGAAATATAAGATTCACTTATTTCATAATTTTCCATTTCTGAATCGTATTCAATAAAAATGAATTTGTTTTTTAAAAGTTTCACTTGGTCTTTTGATAAGCATTTTACAATGGATTTTAAGATATCTCTGATGTTTGAGTCAGTGATTGAATACCCAATAAAGATAATTGGATACTCTACAAATATTGTAAGAAGTTTTGCGGCTAAATATTCACTTTTTTCTTTGAATCTTTCATAGTCTTTTTCATTGATTATTATCGTTTCAGGTTCTTTTACGGAGCCATGAATTTTGTATGTTTCGGCAATTCCCTGTAACTGAGAAAATAGTAGTGCTTCTTGTCCAGTATAAATCTTAAACCCAGATACATAGGTATCTAAGAATAAATCATAATTCGTAGTAATAATTCCAGCGATAGATTTTTTAGTGATATTTGATAACAGTTTTACTTCGTCTTTGTATTCCTCATTCAATACAGATCTCTGCTTTAAATAATAAGCCATCTCAGCTTTGAAAGGGGAGCAACCATCTTTAACCTTATTGATGTAGTATTCATCAACAGTTCTTATCTTTTCGTTTTCAAACCAGAGCTTGTTAAAATCTTTTTCTATTAACGAGGCAATCTTAGGATTTAGTCCATATGGATTTTCATATTCTTTGGCTATTTGTTCATATTTTTGATAGGCAAATTCATTATCACTGATTTTTGCAGTCATTGCTTTTAATAAGTTAGTCCAATTTGGTAAATTGAAATATCTAATTGATAAACCTGATCCTATAAACAGAAAAGGTATAGTATTAAGACTTTCTATTAACTCATCAAGTGTTTTCATACAAGATCCTTTCTTTAATGTTATGAATATAATACTGACATCATAATGATATCTGAATGTGTTTAATGATGTTTTATGTTCCGTACTCTGATTATATCATATGCAATATCAACATCTAAAAATTTTAATACGATATTGAAATAAAATGTTCATATCATATTATAAACATTATGGAAGATTTAACCATTTTAGTACTTTAGAATATTTAAAGAATCCTTAACATAAAATAACGGTATTTCTTTTGTATCGTCATAAGTGGAGGTGATCCTTATGGCTTATAAAGAAATCACATTCTATGCATTAGGTTCATTAAATGTTTTAACCATTTACAATTATGATGATTCACACATTGATGAAATTCTTGATGGAATTGTGGAAAGAATCAGACGTATTGATCTAGCCATCAATCAAGAAGCATCCAACAGTGAAGTGAGTCAAATTAATAAATATGCTGGAATCAAAATGGTGAAAGTGTCTTTCGATACATTACAGATCATTGAAAAAGGACGTGAATATGCCTTAAAGACAGGTGGTCTCTTTGATCTGATCCATGCGCGTCGAAGACTGCTTTTTAAAGCAAAATGTAATCCATCAGATATTCTAATTGATGGTTATTATGTTGGTTTAAAGAAGAAAGGTCAGATGATCGACCTACGTGATCTTGCGAAAGGATACTGTGCTGATCTTACAAAGTCATTACTTATGCAGGAAGGCATCAGTGAAGCTGTGATCCGTATTGATAACCATGTGGTTACATTAGGTAAAAAGAGGAAGATCGGCATTCATGATCCCTTTAAAAAAGATCGACGACTTGGTCTTCTAGAAGTGAAAGACCAGGCTGTTGTAACGAGTATGAATGATGAACAGGCCATCACCTTAGTGACAGATAGTGCCTTAGCTGGTGATATTTATTCTAA
>ONFH01000100.1 GCA_900317015.1 uncultured Erysipelotrichaceae bacterium
CGCTCATGTCCTTTGTAAATAGTTCACAAATTGGTTTTCATCGATCGGCTTAGAATAGTAGTAGCCTTGGAGATGCTGCACATGCATCGAGGATAAGGATTCGGCCATTTCCTTGGTCTCGACCCCTTCCACGGTCACATCTTTTCCCACCTCTGAGATCAGCTTAATGATATAAGGCAGAAATTCATTTTCCCCTTTGAAATATGACCAGGTCAAAGACAGATCGATCTTGATGATATCAAACGGATATTTAATGATTCGTGTCAGATTCGAATAGCCGGTGCCAAAGTCATCTAAGGCAAAGACAATGCCCTTTGCACTCATCTTCTGCATCATCTGTTCTAACAGTTCCACATCGACGAATGTCGACTCTGTAATTTCCACATGGATCAACCCATGATCAATACCATAAGAATCTAAGATCTTAAAGAACTTTTCTGGGAACTGTTCATCCAAACACTGCAGTGGTGACACATTGACGTTAATATAATCGATACCTAGGGCTTTGACATCATGCTTCTTGATAAAGCGACAGACCTTATGAATGATCTGAAAGCCAAGACGATCGATGATGCCTAAGTGTTCTGCTGCATGGATGAATTCTTCTGGTGAGATGAAGCCTAACTCATCATCAATCAATCGAGATAAAGCTTCACAGCCGCTCACCCGATGTTTCTTCGTATTATAAATGGGCTGGTAATACACTTGAATGGCATCATTTTCAACCGCACGATTGGTTGCATCCTCGATCTGCAGGCGATGATGATAGATTTTCACATCATCATTGGTTACGACCACTCTCGCATCGGTATCTAGATACTGTGTCTGCGCCGTTGCCTGATGGATCACTTCTTCAAGCTCTCTTAAGTCATTGATCTGAATGCTTTGATCAATATAACTTAAGTAGAAAGATAAGAAGTTTGATGACTCGCCTTCTAGAGGCTTGGAAAAGAGGTCTCTAAAATAGGTATTGGCTTCCTGAAAATCTAAAGGCGATGGTGAAATGATCAAAAAGCGACCAGAGCCAATATAACCACAGACTTCCTTACGGTACTGATGATCGATCTTCGTGGCAATGATTTGCAGGAGCTTCTTCATCTTTTTGTTGCCTACCAGCTGTTTCATGCCAACATAGTTTTCAATGGAAATCATGATCATATTCAAAGACACATGATTTTTATATTGTTCCTGAATATAAGTTCTGATTCCCCTAATATTAAAGAGGCCGGTCTTGCCATTGATATAATAATCAGGACTCTGTACACCAAAGTAAATGACGACTAATGACAATGTATAAAGCAGGTCAATAAATAAAATACTGCGGACCATTAAGCGTAGGATCGTCCCTACCGCAACGATCAGGTTGGCAAACACTAAGGACATGCGCTCCGTACTTTCCATATTTTTTGTCGTGGCAACCAATAGCGCCGCACTGAAGCCATAGAAGATGCCACAGAAGTAACGAAAATCTCTTGACGTATTGAGAATCGTCATTTCACTCGCCTGAGCGTGATAGAGACCTTCAATAAATAGATTGCCTAGAATATAAAGATAGCTAAAAAGCAGCACACCAAACATAACAAGATTTCGGCTCTTATGTTTAGGGGCAAAGGTCGCCGAGAAACAATAAAATAAGAAAGCACGCAATTCATAAAGTGTGGAATAGACGATACACAAGATATAAAGGAATAAAATGCCAAAGTGCTGATAATGATCATTGACATAAGCAATGGACACATTTAACGGCATCGTGATGGCATGCACGATAAAGAGCAGTAAGTAAAAACGATTGCGCCAAGTTGGCAGATGTTTTCTGCGACTGTAAAACATGATGAGCAGAACCATGACACAGAATGATGAAAGTACAAAATTATAGTTGCGCATAAACGACCCTCCTCCCTTGAACATCTTAAAAAACAAGAATCAATCAACTGAATAAAAAGTCATTTTTAGAATTTTCCTTTCGCTTTTATTCTATCAAAACTTGATCTTGTTTGATAGTTTTTTCCTTCTTTTCAAAAATTATCTCTCATTGGAAAAGTAGATACATGATTTCTAAAATCAAGAAAAGCAGATCTAAGACCTGCTTTGTAAATACTGTATAAAGGCATCTGCTGGGATCGGTTTTGAGAAGTAATAGCCCTGCAAGCTTGTCACCTGCATAGCGATCAAGGCATCCGCCATCTCTTTTGTCTCTACCCCTTCTACAGTCACTGCATTATTGGTTCCCTGAATGCCTTCAATCACATGAGGCAGAAAGTGATTTTCTCCTTTGAAGTAGGACCACGTCAAAGTCAGATCGATTTTAATTGTCGAGAAAGGATAATGGGCAACACGATTGATATTCGAATAGCCCGTTCCATAATCGTCAAGATTAAAGAGAATGCCCTTTTTCACCATCTGATTCATCATTTTAATCAGTTTGTCTTCATTACAGATGCTTGATTCCGTAATTTCTAAACGAATCCATGATGGATCCACATCATAACGTTTCAGAATTTCAAAGAACTGATCAGGAAAGTGAACATTTAAGCACTGCAAAGGTGATAAGTTCACATTGATATAGTCTAAACCAAGGGCTTTGAGATCATGATCATGAATAAAGCGACAGACTTTTTCGATGATCTGAAAGCCAAGACGATTGATCGTCCCGCTGCGTTCACTCGCCGCAATGAATTCCTCTGGCGAAATAAAACCAAGCTCTGGATCGATCAAACGAGATAAGGCTTCGGCCCCATTGACACGTTTTTTAGAAACGCTATAGATGGGCTGATAGTAGACCTGGATCGTATCATATTCAATGGCTTTATTCGTCGCATCTTCGACTTGTAAGTGATGATGATATTTGGCGACATCTTCATCGCTCACTTCTACGACTGTTGAACGACCACTCGTCCGCGCTTCATGCGTCATCTGATCAAGAAGGTCATGCATTTCTCGCTCATTCGTGATCGTCACATCTTTTTTGAGAATCACGATGCGACACGTCAAATAAATCTCCGTATCTGTTCCAAAAGGTTCTTTAAAACGTTCCATCAGATCACGCGTTGCCTGATCAAAATCAAAATCTCCCGTTGTGAGAAGACAGAAACGGCCATCGTTGATATAGCCAACGACCTCCTTTTTAAAGTGATCATTCAGTTCATGCGAAAGACTTTTTAAGAGCTTCGTCGTATAGTCTCGACTATACAGCGCTAACATGCCATGCCAGTTATTAATGGCAATGATCATGACATTGAGGCGCTGACGTTTTCGGTACTGTTCATGCATATAGGTCTGCAAGCCTTTGAGATTAAAGCAATCAAGCGTCTTGCTTATGTAGAGATCGGGATTCATCACACCAAAGTAAAGGATCACAATGGCCAAAATATAGATCAAGTCCGTAAAAGGAATTGAGACAACAAAATGACGTAAAATAGCACCAAAGGCAATCAGGACATTCGCCGCTGATAAGGATAAGACTTGCAGAGACTCTAGTCCCTGACACTTACGAATAAGAAAAAGGGAACTGAGAGAAAAGAACAAGTTATAAAGACAGCCGACGCTGATCTGCCAGATATGGAACGTCGCCAAATGAAACGTCTTTTCAATGAGATCATCCAATGGAACAAATGCCACCGAAATAAGAAATCCCAAAACAAGAGCAGCTTGCATGATTCGCTGTCTTTTACGATTCACCGGCGCAAAGGCTGCTGTAAAGCTGTAAAATTGATAGGCACGATCCAAGAATAGGATCTGATAGATCATGACCAGAATATACATCATGAAATGAGCAAAGATTTTGGGATGAACGCTTGGATAAATGACGAGAGTATTGACGAGCATCGTCAGTACATTGATCACGAACAAGTTCAAAAAGGCACGATTGCGCTCAATAGGCAAATGCCTCTGATGGAAGTAGAGCACAAGCAAAACGAACATGATCAAAAATGAAGTGATCATAAAATCATAGGTCTGCATCATCTCTCCTCCTCTCTGTCTTTATTTTATCACGAATGACGTTTTCTTTTTATTTTCTTTTTTATGTCATTCTTCAACTTTTGATGGATCATTTTCCTGTTTGAGATGATTCATTGCATTCTCATAAAGCTTACGTAAAGCGTTCGTACTAGGAATATGCCATTGCTCAATGCCATAATGATAATAATGAATAAGTTCCTCATCTGTGAATGGACGAAGATCATTCAAAGCATAAAAGAAGGCATTGCGTAAATGATCATGGGTCGTATGATCAAAGTAATACTTGAAGGAGTCTTCACTTAACAAGCCGAGACTGCTTTCTAAGCACAGCTTTTCTCTTAATAACGTATTGATCTGTCGCGTCATCGGCATGCGCATCTCCTCATAGGTACGCCCCTGACGAGGATGATTCTGACGACGTTTTTCTAGGCTCTCCATCAGACTCACACAAATGGGTATGCTTTCCTTTTTCTGTTTCTCATTCATGACATCATTGAGCTCATAAAACAATTCAATATTGAGCGTATCGTCATTGACGATCGTCTCACAGGCAGCCTTGATCAGTCGTTTGAGTTCTTCAACGTTTGTGGACGCATTCACCATCCGTTCCACGATCTGTTTATAGAAATCCGATTCTTTGATTCGTAAGGATTTAAAGGCATTATGTGACCGAAAGAGATCATAAATATAAGAAGCTCCAAAGAGTGAAAACAAGTCTAAAAGCATCGTATTGGCAATTTCATAATTGGCATCATCCACGGTGATCTGCAATAAACCCTTCACATATTTAGACGCTTCAAAGCGCCAGCGTGACTGCTGATCCTTAGAAACGACACGGTTAGGCTTATAGTAATAGCCCATCTTAATATTTGTGATAAACGTGTCGATTTCATTTTCGAGTGTCGCAAAATCAACGGTTTTTTTCTGTTTTCGTCCTTCTAAGATTGCTGTCAATGATGCATCCAATTCCTCACTTTGTTTTGCCGGAAATCTTTGATAGAGCATCATCAAGGCGTTGACCAGATCGACCTTTTTGGCTTTCTTCGCTTTCTTTTTGAGTTCTTCTGCTTGCATATCCTCACCCTCTTTTCTTTAATGATAAGAAAAAGAGACGTTCCTGACAATGATTTTCCCACTTTTCATAAAATCTTATTGAAAGAATACCTATTTTTTATTTCTTTGAAAAAGTGAGTCCTCGTTTTTAGGACTCACTCATGATGTTTCTTTTTATGTTCATCAATGCTCTTCTGGAAATGCTTTTTGACGGTTTTGAGATCCTGGTCATCGATAAAATAGGCAATGGCCGCATGGCCGATGCTTGATGTACCAAAAGAGGCAATACCAGAGGAAATGGCTGAACCAGCACCAGGAAAAACGCCATTAAAGAGTTTGGTCGCCTGCTGAGCGATCGTCCGAAAGACAAAGCCAGCGCCAGAGACTGTGCTCAAGCTCATAATGAATTCCTTCGCTTCATCTAAACTCATCTCTCGCCCGCTTAACATGGCAATCATCATGACCATGATACTCTGCATCGATGTTAAAACAACCATATCCGACACTGGAATTGGTGTTAAGGCGACCGTTGCAGAGATCGTAGAGAAGATCTTGACAAGACTTTTTGCTAAAGCCTTGACGACTTCCTGTAAACGAAAGGCCATCTTGAGGCCCGCCTGTGCCTGGACATCGGGAATCGTCGCATAGAGCGCTTCAAATAGTTCGTCCATATGATAACGTCCATCAAATAAGATCGTTAAGGCTTCAACTTCTTCTTTAGAAAGTTCTTTAATGGCATCCACATCAATGGGCTCACCGTCCACCGTGGCCCAATCGATCAATGAAGAAATCGTGACGATGCCATCGATCTTCAAACCACTCTCACGAATGATGCGGCGAAAACTGCTTTGGACTTCATTGATCTTGCGGATCTTTCCTTCGGGATAATGAATGGCTTCCTTATAACGGGCGGGCTGCGCTTCATCGCATTTATTGATGACCGCTAATACATGTAAACGCACACCAGTACGCTTCTGATACGTATCTGCCACCTTCTTCATAAAGGCCGCATCTTCATTGACGCCATCACGATGGGTCGCATTTAAAAGCAGGATGGCCGCATCGGGATCAAAAGTCGTGAGTTCCTTTAAGATCTGTTCTTCAGCAGTCACTTCACTGAGGGCTTCTGACTCGGCAATGCCACGGCTATCTAAGATCTCCATCAATGTGCGGTCGCCGTCTTTGATCGGGTACTTCGTCGTATGGGCTGTACAGCTTTTC
>ONFH01000101.1 GCA_900317015.1 uncultured Erysipelotrichaceae bacterium
AACTATCTTATTATCAACTTTAGCTGTCTCTTATGCGCAATTATTCTTTATCTTCATACAAATGATGATTTAGCCAGTGACTTAGAAATTCTTCTTTTCAAGCTGTTGCTAATTGTCTTTTGTATTTATATGATTGATGATAGCTTATGGGAACTTGCGGTAAGTCATCCTCATTCAGTACCAGTTATGCTGCGTAGTATTTTTAATGCCATTACCTTAGCTAGTCAGCCGACGCTGTGTTTTATCTGGTTTTTGTTTTCTGAAGTTCATTTAAAACATAAGTCTTTAAGAAAGCGCTGGTTCATTCCTGTCACTATGGCACCAATGCTTATCTGCGTTGTTCTGATCTTTACATCAATACGAACGGGTCTCATCTTCTATAGTGATGCAGTGAGAGAATATCATGGTCCCCTTTATAATATAGTCATGGTCTTTGATTTCTTTTATTTGTTTTTTGTCACCATTCATGCCATTATCAAGTCAGCGCATACGAAATCAAAAATCTATAAAAAAAGATATTTCTACATGATCACCTTTGTACTCTTCCCTTTCATTGCTGGAGTCTTCGATAGTATTGTTCCCAATACACCAATTATGACACCAAGTATTCTGTCTGCTCTTTTGTTATTCTTTGTGAATGTCCAGGAGCAACAAATTTATTCTGATGCCTTAACTGGACTCAATAACCGTAGACGTTCGGATCAAATCTTAGAAGAATATATTGAACAAGCAGATCCTGAACATGGTTTTTACGTCTTTATCATAGATGTCAACAAATTCAAATCGATCAATGATCAATATGGACATATCGAAGGTGATTTTGCACTTCAATCAGTCGCTTCGGCTTTAAAAAATGTCTCTGCAAAATATTCAATATTTCTTTCACGCTGGGGCGGAGATGAATTTTTAGTGATCGGTAATCAAAATGTAGTAGAGCCTGCTGATGATTTTAAAGCCCTTTTAGAACAGGAAATTGTCAGTCATGCGAAAGAAAAGAAACTTCCCTATTCTCTTACCATTAGCGTAGGATATTCATTATGTACATCATCAAAGATACTCCTAGAAAAACTCATTGAAGAAGCAGATGAAATGCTTTATAAAGAAAAAGCAAACGCCCATCAATTAAGATCATAGGAAAAGATACATTTTATAATCATCAATTGTGGTTAAGAAAAGCATCATAATAATGGTGCTCATCTTAACCACTATTTTTCTATATGAGTCACTATATCAAATCATCAAAAAATGATTATACTAAAAAGAATCACACCCCTATTCACGAAGAATAGGAATGTGATCCTCTTAAAGACTTAACTGATGATCCATTAACGTTGCGGATGTGACATAACAGCCAACAATCATGATAATAGTATAAATAACATTATAGATATTATCTCCTGAGCTAGGAATATAACGACCAATGGTGTTATAAATAGTACTCATCAAAATTGATAAACCAATAAATACTAGCAAACTCAATAAGAAGTTATGGTGTGCATCTTTAAATAAAGTTAATGATAAGACAATGGAAAGAATAATTAAGGCAACTAAAGCGAGCCAGATCATTAGTCCATAACTAAAAGAATGTACTATTGAGGCTGTTGAGGCTGTGTTGATATGTAAATTAATCAAATACTGTGATTTCCCTCCTACAAGGAAGTAGTCACCAATCATCGTCAGTACACAGATTACGATCAGTCCTAAGGTTGAGATGAGATTTTCTAAAACTTTAGCACCAAGTATTTTATAACCGCTATTTGGTGTCATAAAGAGCATGTAATTATGATTATTTGATAAATCGTTAATCATGGTAAGAATAGAATCAATGCCAATACTGATACAGCCAAAGATCGTAAGGAAAGCAAAAATGGCTAATCCTCTGCCCATGACCTGATCATTGTGCCCATAATAGCCAATAACAAACATCCCTTCAGAGATCACTAGTAAAATCAGCAATCCAATTAATCGTGAAAATTGCTTTTGAAATTCATGTTTCAATAATTTAAGCATTGAGAAAATCTCCCTTCATTAATGTACGATAGTGATCAGCTAAAGAAACACCCTGAGTATCTCTTAATTCTTCAACATCACATTGTTCAATCATTTCTCCCTGTTTAAAGAAGATTGCTTGATTAACATAAGGTTCAAGCTCTTCTACTAAATGACTAGAAATCACAATCGTTGCATCTTCATTCAAGGATTCAATGATCGTTTGCATAACCTCATCGCGAGCAATGAGATCAATGCCATTAAGTGGTTCATCTAATAAATAATAAGGGGCATTACGAGACATGGCAGCCGCAATTTTAACTTTTGCAAGCATACCTGACGATAACGTTTTAATTTTAGACTTTTCACTTAAGTCCATCTTATTGATTAAATCATGGTATTTCTCAATTGAGAAATCTGCAAAGAAATCATCATAGTATAAACCAACATCTTTGATTGTCATGTTATTATAAAAGAAGTTTTCCGTTGGTAAAAAGACAATCTTTTCACGACTTTTAATAGAAATTGGCTGATCATCAAGAGTTATTGTCCCCTTGCTAGGCTTTGATAAAGCAGCCGCTAATTTCATCCAGGTTGTTTTTCCTGAACCATTGGGACCTAGCAGTGCATAGATGGATCCCGGCTTTAGTGTAAAGTTCACATTCTTTAAGACCTGCTTTGTTAAAAAAGACTTAGAGACATTTTTCGTTTCTAACATTTTTCATTCCTCCGTATCAAATCAATGATGTCATCACTAGAATAGCCAAGCTCATGCATATTGTTCATAAAGAACGTTAAGAGATGATTGGCCATTTCCTCTTTGAGAATGTCGACAATGTTTTCATCGTCAATTACAAAAGTTCCAATGCCACGTTTGGTGTAGGTAATCCCCTGCTCTTCTAGTAGGGCATAAACACGTGAAGAAGTATTAGGATTGATTTTATATTCAACTGCAAGATCACGTCCTGAAGGTAATTTATCGCCAGGATGTATGGTGCCATTAACAATCTTTTTTTTGAGGTCGGCAACAACTTGCTGATAAATAGGTGTTGCGGTATTGAATTTCATTTTCATCCTCCTTTCTAGTGCACTAGTATAGTAGTACACTAGTGCTATAATGTCAATATTTTTCTGCTCATTAATAAAGCCATACTCCCTATTGAGTATGGCTTTCCCCATAAGATCATGATTTTAATGCAAGTTTCTTGTGGCCTGACGTTCAGCTTCCATTCTTGCTTTAGCAGCCCTTTCTTCATTATCTCTTTCTAATTTAATTCGTTCTGGATCATATGTTGGTTCTGGTTTTTTTGAAAAATGAAGGTAAAGGGCAATGGCTATTAATGCGACTAAGAAAACAATAATGCAAATAAGAATAATCATAAAATCACCCTTTCTTATGTATTTATCTTGTTACTTATATTTTACTTGCCTTGATCTATAAATGCAATTTTTTGGCCTTTCATTCATAATAATGAA
>ONFH01000202.1 GCA_900317015.1 uncultured Erysipelotrichaceae bacterium
AAGACAATTGATAAAGATAATGTACATCCATTTAGAGATATTCCAACAAAGAATCTCAATGTTTTCTACACTTTAGCAAGACGTATGGATCTTATTAAAGATGAAGATTGTGGTGGTCTCATTTCAGCTTATATTCTAAAGTGGGTCAGAGATTCACAGATTCGCTTTGTACCACTTGTAGAAAAGCACTTGATCTTTAAAAAGAAAGATAACTTTATGATTGATTTCTCCAAGGATTTAGAAAGTGATGATCGTATAGAAAAGACGCTTTATGACTTCTTTGTCAAAGCCTCTCATGAACGACTTCTTAAGCCTAAAGACTTCAATGCTTATGTCAAAACGCATTATGAAGATCTTTCTAACTGGTATTTAGATGTCGAAGATAGCGTAGAGAAAGACTTTGTGGATCATCATGAAGTCAGACTAGATCGCATTAAGAAACATATCTTATTCATACCTGTCAGCCAGGATGTGAATATCTATTCTATGCATGTGAAAGAACTTTATGAACAGATCTATGGTCTTTATTTATTCCTAAAAGATGAGAATAACATGGCTGAAAAGAAAGTCATTGAAGTGCATCTCTGGGATGAATATCTGATGTTTGCGACTATTCTAGGTATCAGTGATGAAGTGGAAAAACAACTAAAGAATATCCAGCCTCATTTCACTGATATCTCTGTTTATGGTGATCATTACTTTGAACTTTCTATGGCTACTCAGTTAATGATGGTATCAAGTATAATGATCATGAATCAGGCCATCAGAAATCATGGTGGTGCACCAATTTTTGGTGGTGGCGGCGGTCCAGCATCCTTTGGCGGTGGTGGAGGCGGCTTCTCCGGTGGCGGAGGTGGCGGTGTTCGCTAACACCATCTTGTATTTAAAATGATAATAGAGTCGGACTTTTATGTTCGGCTCTATTTTTGAATAACAAAGAATGGTCTAGCAATGTTCATAAAGACACGCGTGTGTTCTTTTGTGATCAATAAACGCACGCGTGCGTTTCCGTGCGTTCTTTGTGGTCTTTTATTGAAATATAGTATATATGCTGAAATTCTAAAATCTAAGAGCATTTCTTGAAAGCAAGAGTTCACTTATTGGCAAATAATTGAGGCATTGTGGTAGTTTAGTATGTTGCCTTTGTTGATAAATAAACGTCAATAAATTGAATTGGCTTGTCTTTAAAAGCATATTATTAAAAGTCACTAGGTATTCACAACAACGTGTTTAAATGAAAAAACGCACGTTGACGTTTTATGTTAGCGTGCGTTCTTTATTACATATCTTGATTTTCTGCCATATCCTTCAAGTTCAATCTTGTCATCTTCTGCAAGTTTTTTCAATAATCGATAAGCTTGGCTTGGAGTGATATTTAACAGATCAACAATATCTTTTCTTGTTACATATCCTTGATTTACAAGAAGCTTCATTATCAATTCTTCATATCTGATTTCATCAATTCCGGATTGTCTAATATAGCCTGCAAGATTGTTTTGTTCTTTATAAACCTTTGAACTTAAATAATATACTCGAGATCGTCCATTTCCATGTGCTTCGACTAATCCGCTTTCTACAAGTCGCTCTAATGCGCCTTGGGTTCGTGATTTACCAATATGAATATTTTGCGAAATTTCTTCAAGAGTTGCTCTTCTTAAGTTTTGCAGAGTAGATAAAATGAGAAGGGAATTGATTGGTAGAGATTTTCCTAATCTATTTTCTTCATTAACAATCATTTTTGCGAATGCAATATCTGGTTTCGCTCTCTGGATGAATAACTTAACAACTCTTTCTGTTGATTCAGAATAATCAGGTAGTGGTCTACCAAAAACAATAGATCCTTCGTAAATACGATCAATACCTCTTCCTGTTCTTTCAGCAAGACCGATTCGTTTGAGAGCATCCGCTAATGCTGGGTTTCTTCCATGAGGTTCAACTGTTAACAGGTTCTCCAAATTAACGCCTTCAATGAAACCACCTGGACTGCTAATAGTTAATCCATCATCATCAATGAGGACACGAACTGATTGTAAAATTGTATAATCTCTGTGACAGAATGCATTGACTAATCCCTCTCTGAAGGCGGTGTTAGAGAATTCTGGGATAGGAAGTCTAAATAAACCTTGTTCCATTTCTCTTTCTGGATTCCATGGCTTTAGATATGTTTCAAATAATTTAAATGTTTCTAGTAACGGC
>ONFH01000103.1 GCA_900317015.1 uncultured Erysipelotrichaceae bacterium
CCAATATTGATAAGTTCTCTGCTTCATCGCTCGTTACGCGTATGACGACCGATATTACCAATGTGCAGATGGCTTATATGATGATCATCAGAACGGCGATCCGTGCTCCATTAATGATCATCTTCTCATTCATCATGGCTGTTGCCATGGGTGGACGTTTAGCTTTGATCTTCTTATTTACGATTCCATTTTTAGGGATCGTCTTAATTACGATTGCAAAAAAGGCGATGCCACTATTTAGAGCGGTCTTCAAGAAGTACGATAAATTGAATGCTTCGATTCAGGAAAATATCGGTGGTATTCGTGTTGTGAAATCTTTCGTTCGTGAAGACTTTGAAAACAAGAAATTCTACAACGCTGCGGAAGATGTCCGTGGTGATTTCACAAGAGCTGAAAAACTTTTAGCTTGGAACATGCCAGCGATGCAGTTCTGTTTGTATTTAGTGATGATCTTTACATTATCAGTAGGGTCTTATTTGATCATTACGACGAATGGTCTAACATTAAATGTTGGTCAGTTATCTTCATTATTAACTTATTCCTTCCAGATCTTGATCTCTTTAATGATGTTATCAATGATCTTCGTTATGGTCACGATGTCCGCTGAATCGGCAGAACGTATCTGTGAAGTCTTAAAAGAAAAATCGACATTACATAACCCAGAACATCCAATCTATGATGTTCCTGATGGCAGTATTGAATTCAAGGATGTGTCTTTCAAATATTCTAAGACGGCCAAGCGTAATGCCCTCGAACATGTCAACCTCTCGATTAAGAGTGGTCAGACGATCGGTATCTTAGGGGGAACAGGGTCTTCAAAATCTTCATTGATCCAGCTGATCTGTCGTTTGTATGATACGACCGAAGGTGAAGTCATCGTCGGTGGACATAACGTCAAGGATTATGACCTTGTCACTTTACGTGATCAGGTCGCAGTCGTCTTACAGAAGAATGAATTATTCTCTGGCACGATCAAGGACAACCTGCGCTGGGGTAATGAAAATGCCACAGATGCCGAAATTGAAGAAGCTTGTCATTTAGCTTGTGCCGATGAATTCATCGAACTCATGCCAAAGAAATATGACACTTATATTGAACAAGGCGGGTCAAACGTTTCTGGTGGTCAGAAACAGCGTTTATGTATTGCCCGTGCCTTACTTAAAAAGCCTAAGATCTTGATCTTAGATGACTCAACATCCGCTGTCGATACAAAGACAGATGCAAAGATCCGTGAAGGATTTAGAAGCTTTATTCCTGAGACGACGAAGATCATCATCGCTCAGCGTGTCGCTTCTGTACAGGATGCCGATCAGATCATTATCATGAGCAAGGGTCAGATTGAAAATATTGGTAATCATGAATCCTTGCTTGCAAGTGATCCAATTTATCAGGAAGTTTATTATTCACAAAATAAGAAGGGTGGTGACCAGTAATGGCTAAAAAAGCGCCAGCAAAAAGAGTCAAAAAAGGGACTGTTCCTAAACTCATCAAAACGATGTTTGGTTTCTTCCCAGTGCTATTACCGGTGACTCTGATCTTAATTATTATCAATGCCATTATCGGTGCGATTCCGGCCATCTTCCAGCAGCGTGTCTTACAGGTCATTGAAGATGCCTTAAAGAACCACTGGACATGGTCTCAGGCGGCTGGCAAGATCACTTCTATTCTTGCAGTCTTAGTTGTGTTATATGTTATTGCCTTAGTGGCATCATTTAGTTATAACCGCTTGATGGCCGTTGTCACTCAGGGTACGCTCGCAAAGTTCCGTGAAAAATGTTTCAGCCATATGGAAACATTACCAATCGGCTTCTTTGATACCCATGCCCATGGTGATATCATGTCCATCTATACAAACGATATTGATGCGTTAAGACAGATGATCTCTCAATCATTCCCACAGTTATTATCGACATTTATTACATTAGTGACACTGTTCTGTATCATGATGTGGTATTCCATTTTATTATGTGGGGTCGTTATCTTAGGAATGATCGTTATGCTTTTCGTCACAAAAGTTTTAGGTGGTCGTTCTGCTCGTTACTTTATTAAGCAGCAGGAAGAGATCGGTAAGACTGAAGGTTTCATTGAAGAAATGATGAATGGTCAGAAAGTTGTTAAAGTCTTCAACCATGAAAAAGAAGCGATCAAAGACTTTGATGCAGTCAATGAAGAATGGGCTGAAGCGGCTGTCAACGCCAACACCTATTCAAATATCTTAGGTCCGATCTTACATAACATGAGTAACTTACTTTATGTTATTGTCGGTATCGTTGGTGGCTCATTGCTTTTAGCGCATGCGCCTAATGTTTCTATCTCTGGCATGGCTTTATCTATTGCCATTGCCGTTCCATTCTTAAATATGACGAAACAGTTTACTGGTTCAATCGGTCAGGTATCCCAACAGATCAATGCCGTTGTTATGGGTCTTGGTGGTGCTTCACGTATCTTTGATCTCTTAAATGAAAAACCAGAAACAGATGAAGGCTACGTAACACTTGTTCATGCCAAAGAAGAAAATGGCAAGATGGTCGAAACGACAAACAAGGAAGATCCTTGGATGTGGCGTCATCAACACGAGACAGGTGAAATTGAATATAAACCACTTCGTGGGACGGTCTTATTCGATGGTGTAGATTTTGCTTATACGCCTGATAAGATGATCTTACATAATATTGAAATGTATGCGCATGCCGGTCAGAAAGTCGCTCTTGTTGGTTCAACTGGTGCTGGTAAGACAACGATCACAAACTTGATCAACCGTTTCTATGATATTGCCGATGGTAAGATCAGATATGATGGTATCAATATTAATAAGATCAAGAAAGCTGACTTACGTCGTTCTCTTGGCATCGTATTACAGGATACGAACTTATTTACCGGTACTGTTTTAGATAACATCCGTTATGGTCGATTGGATGCGACAGATGATGAATGTTATGCAGCTGCCAAACTTGTTGGGGCTCATGACTTTATCACTCGTTTACCTGAAGGTTATAATACGATGCTTGTCAATAATGGGTCAAACTTATCGCAGGGGCAGCGTCAGCTGATCGCCATTGCTCGTGCAGCGGTGGCCGACCCACCTGTTATGATCCTTGATGAAGCAACATCTTCGATCGATACACGTACTGAAGCTGTTGTTCAGCGTGGTATGGATGCCTTAATGTTAGGTCGTACGGTCTTCGTTATTGCCCATCGATTATCAACAGTTCAGAACTCTGATGTGATCTTAGTGCTTGAACATGGTCGTATTATTGAACGTGGTACGCATGAACAGCTGATCGCTCAGAAAGGCGAATACTATCAGTTATACACAGGGGCATTCGAACTCGAATAATCCTTTGCTTAAAAAGACACGAAAGTGTCTTTTTAAGTACGATTTTTTCGATAAAATATGAAAAGTTTACGTCAAAAAGCTTTTTCTGGTTTATAATTAACATAGATAAGAAAGGGAGCGTGATCTTATGGCATTTTTAGATTATACGAGCTCGCATTGTTTATGGCGAGGTTATGATTATTTAGAAGCAGGCTGTGTCCGTTCTTGTAAGGAAATCAAGCCAGGCGTATTTCAGGGCATCGTGAATGGGACTGAAGGACGTATTTATAGTGTGACGATCGATGTCGCTCATCCTTATCAGTCGACATGTGGATGCGATATGGCAGAAGAAAAACATTTCGTCTGCAAGCATATGGTCGCTTTATATCTTTATTCACATCCCGAAGAAAGAAAAGCTCTTGAAGAGATGGAGACCGATTACTTCATGCGTGAAGAAGAGGAAAATGAAGAAACGAGCGATGGTGAAACAAAAGAAGATGTAGAGATCAGTGAAGAAAATCATGATCTTGCATTGAAGCAGTATATCGAAAAGCTTGATGAAAAGAGCTTGAAGCAGGCTTTGTTTGAAGCTTATCGTGAGATCGAACGCATGACTGGTTATTCGGTCATCGATGATGGATATGAAGAATAATTTTGTTAAATAAATCAAGACAAAAGTGAAAGATTGCCTAAAAGCAAAGAAAGAAATTCAAATTTCTTTGTGATAAAGGCACTCTTTTATTTACAGAAAAGTTTTCTCGTGATATTGTTAAGGCCATGAGGTGAGGAGAATGATTTCATATTGGTTCAGAGGAATTCTCATTGGTATAGTTTTTGGAGTTCCGGCTGGAGCGTTAGGCGCTTTAGTTATTCAAAGAACACTTGAACATGGACCAGCGGCTGGGTTAATTACTGGTCTCGGTTCGACAATTGCGGATACATTGTATGCCTGCTTATGTGTATTAGGATCATCATTGATCAGCGGGGTATTAAATAAATATGAGGTGCCAATTACTGTTTTTGGTGGCTGTATTGTTTTAGGATTAGGTATTTATACGGTGCGTAAGCAGGGGATGAGAGTTAATGATGGAACGAAGACCTTCTGGAAAGATCTGACCAGTGGTTTTGCGATCGCCATTATGAATCCAGGACTGATTTTATTATTCCTGTTTGCCTGCTCGATCTTACATACTCAGGGGCCTTATTCTCATGGGCAAGCTTATCCAATGCTTGTTGGGGTCTCAATGGGCTGTTATTTATGGTGGATCATCATCGTTAGTGCGATGACCGCTTTAAGAAAACATATCACGGATCGTATCTACACAACTTTGAATAAAGTCTTAGGAACGATCTTAGTCATCTTTGGTATTGGTGTCATCATTAGTGCTTTCGTTAGATTTTAATCGTATTTAAAAAAGGAACTTCTTACGGAGTTCC
>ONFH01000268.1 GCA_900317015.1 uncultured Erysipelotrichaceae bacterium
AATAATCATAGATTGTAAATGTTTTCAAAATGGTTCATAATGGAATCAGGAATTAAAGGAGGATTTTTAGAATGAAATTGCAAAAAACAATTGGTTTCGTCCTGGCCGCCACCATGCTTACGGCCTGTGGCTCCTCAAGCAGCAGTTCGAGCACCAAAACGTTCCGTTTTGCGGCCGATCAGGACATCATGACCATGGATTCTGCCTTTGCGACAGATCCAACATCAATGAATGCCTTACATGCCACGACCGAAGGATTAATGGCAGTAGGCAAGAAAGGAACATCTGTTAACGGTCTGGCAAAATCGTATACCTTAAATAAGAAACGTACAAAGTATACCTTTAAGTTAAGAGACGATTTAAAATGGACGCTGCCAGATGGCAAGACGGTGCCATTAAAAGCTTCTGACTTTGTTTACTCTTGGCAAAGAGCCCTCGGTGAAGCTAGTGAATATGCCTACATGTTCACTAGTGATGGTGCTGGCATTAAAAATGCTGACAAATTAGCTAAAAAAGGGACAAAAGCCACTAAGAAAGAACTGAACACATTAGGTATCAAAGCCCCTGATGACAAAACGGTCATCGTCACGCTAGAACGTCCATGTTCTTATTTCTTAGACATCATGACATTCTCATGCTTCTACCCACAAAGCGAGACATATGTCAAAAAATGGGGCAAGAACTATGCAAAAGACGTCAAACATCTTTTATCATGCGGCGCCTTTATCGCGAAGTCTTGGACAAAATCAAATAAGATCACATTTGAAAAGAACAAGAACTACTTCGATAAGAAAGATGTAAAACTAGATTCTCTGATCATGTATCTGAATCAGGATCCAAAAACAAGTGCAGCGAACTTCGAAGCAGATAAAGTGGATTACTGCACGATCAACTCTTCTTTAGTTGATAAGTATAAGAGCAACAAAGCCTACCAGCAGTTCCCACAGGGCTATGTTTATTATATTAATATCAACCATAAGAAGAAACTTCTTGCAAACAAGAACATTCGTTATGCCTTAAGCTATGCCATCAACCGTGCAGACTTCACAAATCATGTCTTAAAAGATGGTTCTAAGCCAATTGGCGGCATGGTTGGTCGGACGATTGCCTACAATCCAAAGACTGGTAAAGATTTCCGTGATGATTCTGGTAACTATGTTGCTTATAACTTAAAGAAAGCTCAGAGCTACTTCGATAAAGGTCTTAAGGAATTAGGAATGAAGAAAGCTTCTGTCAGCATTCTTTATGGCACTGATGAAACACCAGAAAATACAGTTGCCGAATACTTACAGAATGCCTTCTCTAAATTAAAAGGCTTAAGTGTCACTGTCAAAGCCTCAACACGACAGGGACGTATCAATAAACAGGATCAGGGTGATTATGATCTTGCCCTCCAGCATTGGGGACCTGACTATTCTGATCCATCGACTTATTTGAACTTAGGTCTTTCTGATAACTCTAATAACCGTGGTAAATGGAAGAGTGCTGCTTTTGACTCCGCTATGCATAAAGCCCAGAAAGAAGCAGACCCTTCTAAACGCTGGAGCTATTTATTAAAGTCAGAAAAGATCATGATGAAAGATTATGCCTTCATCCCACTCTTCCAGAAAGGCGCTGCTGCCCTGCAGAACCCTAAAGTCAGTGGTCTGATCTATAAGATGGCTTTAAGCTCACCATATACATTCACGTATGTCGATATCAAGTAATTGAAAAGCAGTGATTTCACTGCTTTTCTTATTTATTAAAATAAGAAATTTACTTCTTGCGTGAAATCCCTTTCAAATCGAGCTTTACCATCTTATAATGGTTTTATCAATTCATTTTACAAAAGCTTAATATGAAAATGTGCTTTTTGGAAATTGTGTTATATCTTTGTAAAGATTTTGAAAACTCGGTTGCTTGCTTTTCGTATTATTACTAAAATCATTGAATAGGAGGATATACTATATGACTGGATGTACAGATAACAGAGAATTATCTTGGTTAAAATTTAATGATCGTGTCTTATTACAAGGCAAGGACCCAAAGGTTCCACTCGCAGAAAAACTCAATTTTATTTCTATTTATCAAACAAATTTAGATGAGTTCTTCAGAGTGCGTTTAGGATCTTTATATGATCAGATGCTCTTCTATCCATCTGCGAGAGAAAACAAAACAAACATGACGGCTGAAGAACAGCTTCATGCCTGCTTTATTAAGATCAGACAGTTAAACAAGAAGAAGGATCGTATATATAAGAAAGTCATGTCAAAGTTAGAAGACTATGACTTTCGTTTAGTAAAATTTGATGACTTAAAAAGCAAGGAAGATATTCGCTACTTGGATACTTACTTCGATCGTAGCATCTTACCTTTACTTTCCCCACAGGTCATCAGTAAGCGTCAGCCTTTCCCCTTCTTAAATAACGGCGAATTATATATTGCCGCTCAGCTAGAAAGTAAGAAAGGCAAGAGAAAATTAGGAATCATCTCGATCGTTCACAATGAAGATAGTCGACTGATTCGTTTACCTAGTGGTCTATTTATCTTATTAGAAGATGTTTTATTCCACTACTTGCCACAAGTCTTCGCACATCAGAAAGTGATCAAGGCGTCAGTGGTACGTGTGACACGTAGTGCCGATATCGATGAAGAAGAGGTTGAAGACCAGCAGGATTATCGATCAATGATGGAATCATTGATCAAACAAAGACGTAAATTACGTCCATTACGTTTAGAATATACAGAAGGACTTGATGATTTAGAGCTAGAAATGATGGCTAAGTTCTTAGACTTAGATAAAAAACAGCTCTTTGCCTCACAAAGTCCATTAGAGTTCTCATTCTTTGGTGAAATTCGTGATTACTTAAAAGTCTCACATCCTGAATTATTCTATAAACCAAATATTCCAAAGAACTCACCTTTAGTTGAAAATAGAACACCAATGATCAAACAGGTGTTAAAACATGATATCTTCTTAGCTTATCCATTTGAATCGATGGCACCATTCTTACGTCTATTAGATGAAGCGGCCAGTGATCCAAGTGTGGCTAGTATTAAGATGACTTTATATCGTGTTGCGAAAAACTCTAAAGTTGTTAAATCTTTAATTAAGGCCGTTGAAAATGGCAAAGAAGTCGTCGTTTTAGTCGAATTGCGTGCTCGTTTTGATGAAGAGAACAACATTCAGCAATCCAAAGCCCTTGAAGCTGCCGGCGCTCATGTCATCTATGGTCTTGATGGCTATAAAGTTCATAGTAAGCTCTGCTTGATTACTTATATGGACAAATCAGAAGTCAAATATATTACCCAGATTGGAACAGGTAACTATAACGAAAAGACTGCAACCTTATATACTGACTTATGCTTGATGACATGTAAGCGTGAAATTGGCGAAGATGCCAATAACGTCTTCAACCATTTAGCACAGGGTCAGACGATCCATGATGTTCAGGAATTAATGGTCGCACCACATGCGATGATCAGTCGCATCTGTGACTATATTGATGAACAGATCAACTTGGCAAAACAAGGCAAGCCAGCTTATGTTGGTTTCAAGTGTAACTCTGTCACAAGCCGTAAGATGATCGACAAGCTCATCGAAGCATCTTGTGCCGGTGTGAAAATTGATTTAATCGTCCGTGGAATCTGTTGTATCGTCCCAGGGGTTAAAGGACAGACAGAAAATATCAACATTATTTCTATTGTTGGACGTTACTTGGAACATTCACGTATCTACATCTTCGGAGCTAAAGATCCTAAGGTCTACATTTCATCAGCCGATCTGATGACGCGTAACTTAGAGCGTCGTGTCGAAATTGCTGCACCTATTTATGATGAAGGCATCAAGAAGACGATCTTACGTATGTTTGAATGCATGTTGAACGATAACGTGAAAGCATGCAAGTTATTAAGTGATGGTAAATACAAACGTATTAAAAATAATTTGCCAGAAATGAATTCACAGGAACATTTCTTTGAAAAGAAGATTTAGTATCTCATGTTAAGGAGGGGTCACATTGAGTTTAAAAGTTGGAATTCTGACAAGTGGTGGGGACTGCCAAGCCCTCAACGCAACGATGCGAGGTCTCGCAAAGACCTTATACAATCAGGTGAAAGACGTAGAGATCTACGGTTTTATTGATGGCTATAAAGGCCTGATGTATGAAAATTACAAAAAGATGAAACCAAAAGATTTCTCCGGCATTATTAACCAGGGCGGTACGATCCTTGGATCATCACGTTGCCCATTTAAGAAGATGCGTGTCATTGAAGATGGTTTTGATAAAGTCAAAGCGATGAAAAAGACTTATAAGAAGCTCGAATTAGATGCTTTAGCCGTCTTAGGTGGGAATGGTTCATTAAAGTCAGCTTATATGTTAGCGCAGGAAGGACTGAACGTAATTGGTCTTCCTAAGACGATCGATAACGATACGTATGGCACAGATTACACATTTGGTTTCCAGTCTGCCATTGATATCGCAACTAGATATATCGATGAGATCCATACAACAGCGCAGTCACATCATCGTGTCTTTGTCGTTGAAGTTATGGGGCACCGTGTTGGTCATATCACATTACAGGCTGGCTTAGCAACTGGCTGTGAGATCATCCTGCTTCCAGAAATCCCTTATGATATTAATGTCGTCGTCAATAAGATCAAACAGAGACAGAAATCAGGTAAGAACTTTACGGTCATTGCCTGTGCTGAAGGGGCTATTTCTAAGGAAGATGCCACTTTATCTAAGAAAAAATATAAAGCGAAAATTGCCGCTCGTAACGGTCAGTCCGTTGTCGTAGAAATTGGCAAAGCCATTCAGGAAGCTTTACCTGATGCAGAAGTTCGTACATCTGTCATCGGTCATGCTCAGCGTGGTGGTAGTCCAGATGCTTACGACCGTTCCATCTCTACTCGTTTTGGTATTGAAGGTGCACGATTGATCATGAATCGTTCTTATGGCCGTCTTGTCGTCTTAAGACAGGGCGAAGTAGGTTCGATCCCTCTTGAAGATACCGCAGGAAAACTGAAATATGTCGATCCTGCTGGCAGACCAGTGAGAAACGCAAAACTCATGGGTGTCACATTTGGTGATGAATAATCAAATCAATGAGATCACTTTTTAGTGGTCTCATTTTTTGTTCACAGTGATGGTGGAAAAAAAGGAAGGACAAGATCAGAAGTCACAAAAATTGTGCATAAACGATTTTGAGAAAATGATATTCACAAAAACTGTGAAGAAAATTTGGCGATTTCACCTATGATCCATGCCAGGGCGAAAACTTTTCTGGGTATTTTTTCATTTTTCTCTTTACAAATCTCCACTCTTCATGTATAGTATTCCTTGTCCTTGAGATGGCGGTTATGGTGAAGCGGTTAACACACCGGATTGTGGCTCCGGCATTTCGTCAGTTCGATCCTGACTAGCCGCCCCATTTGAGAAGGATAACGGTTCTTATGAACCGTTTTTTTGTTTCATAAAATTTTCAAATCAATAATTTTTCAATATTTGTAAAACGTTCACATATCGTTCACAAAGCGCATTTATACTGAATTTGTCGATGAAGAGTCGACACCGTCATCTATGACGTCCCCTCGTCTTGATGATCAGACCTAGAGATGCGAGCCCCTTATCGCATCTTTTTTCATACAAAATCCATCATTTGTTCATATTAAAGTCATAAACTTCCCCTATATTATGATTGTCGACAGGTTCGACATATAATAAAATAAAATTTCCCTTAAAAAAGATGTAAAAACGAAAGGCCTGCGGGCACATGAAGACACGGACGGCACCGTGTTTTTACTTTTGGATAATAAAATCGATCAGGATCATCCTGATCGATTCTTTTTATTTTCTACGAATTGTTTTCCCTTTGAGCCAGCTACTTCCCATTAGTGCTCTAATATCTCTTAAAGCCTGTGCTGCCTGGCCTCTATGACCAGAAACTCGTAACGTTGGATTTGAGGCTAAGTTCGCATTCAGATCAATAATGGAATAATGATTGCGTCCACCTGAGTAATACTTATCGACCCAAGTTGGCAGAACCTGACACTTCATCGAATCTAACTGTCCATCTTTGAATGTGACATCCATCTTGGCCATCATGCCTTGTTCAACATAACGTGCTGTCCTTGAAGTCGCACGCTGGTTAGAAATATAGTTACCCATGGAATAGAAGACTGGGACATTACGCTTATCCTTTGTCTTGATCACACTGGCCGGCTGTAAAACGTGTGGATGAGAGGCTAAAATCAGATCTGCACCTAGATCTGCCGTCTTTTTTGCAATGCTCTTTTGAAGACTGTTTGGCTGACGCTGATATTCTATTCCCCAGTGATAATAAACGACAACAAGCTGAGCACCGGCTTTCTTAGCTCCGTTAATATCATTTTGGATCTTCTTATAATCACTTGTCGCAAAGGCTTTTTCATTGAAGGTATTGATCAGATTACCAGCTCGACTTGCATTGATGCCGTTGACCGTGACTGGTTTTCTTGACGTATTATATGTATAAGCGACCAGGCCAACCTTGATCCCTTTCACCTTCTTAATGATATAAGGGTTCTTATAATCATTCGATTCCTTCTTGAGACGGCTACCGACCGTTGTTAAATATTGTCTGACATTCTTTAAAGTTGACTGTGTGCCATTATAGCCTTGATCCATCATATGATTATTTGTGGTAAAGGCCACATCAAAACCTGCCTTATGAAGGTCTCTTGGTAAAGCTTTTGGGGCATTAAATGTTGGATAGCCTTGTGGAGTTCCACCCGTGACTGGTGTTTCTAGGTTGACCATGGCGAGATCCGCCTGACTGATGGCACCTTTCACATAAGTAAAGTTACCTGAAAAGTCATAGCCGTATCTTGTTTTTGCCGCAACCACCTGTGGCATATGTGTCATTGCATCACCAGCAGCCAATAAATCAATCGTTTCATATTTTGGCGCTGTCTTTTTCTTTGCCTTTTTCGTCGTACTTGCTTTTTTTGTAGTATTCGCCTTTTCCGTCGTTTTGGTCGATGCTTGATTCACATCAGCGGATACATCTTTCTTTGAACAAGATGGAATGACGACTAAAGTTGCAGCCACGCTTAGGGCTGTAACCATCTTCATAAATTCTCTTTTCATTTAAATCCTCCGTAATCTTCTCCTATTGTACTATGTAAGCGTTATAATTTCCATAAAAATAAAAATCACGGTCACCCGTGATTCTCATTATTTGAAGAAGATCTCGCAGTCAGATTCCACTTTTTTGCAGTTGGCAAGAACACGTGGCATAACTTCTGCTGGATCCGCACCATCTTCGAAATCCACGATCATTTTCAATGTCATGAAATTGACAGTAGCATCTTTCACACCTTTAGTTTTCTTTGTTGCAACTTCCATCTTATTAGCACAGTTGGCACAATCGACATCGATTTTATAACGTTTTTTCATAAAGAAGACCTCCATCATAATATCAATTAAACATTTGTTTAATCTTTCTAATATTATCTTACCCTCATTCAAGGAGTCTGTCAATGAGATTGAAATATGATTTGAGATTGTTTACAATGGGGATAATACAAGAAAGGAAGAACCTTTATGAATACCGAACTTCTCGATTTAGAAAATGCCAGCACCTTAAGTGAAGTCTTTAAACAGCTCGGTGACCCTAACCGCCTGCGTCTTTTTTTATTCTTATGTCATCATGAGGCTTGTGTTAAAGATCTCTCTTTAGCAATGGATATGACCTCTCCGGCCCTCTCTCATCATTTACGTCTCTTAAAAAGTGCCAAACTGATTGAAAGTCATCGTAAAGGCAAAGAAATGTACTATCATGCTACCAATAGCGATGTTGCTCAGTCTTTACATCATATGATCGAACATATTGAAAAGATCACTTGCCCAAATTAAAAGGAGAGCATCGCTCTCCTCTTTATAGAAAGGCTTATTTTTCAATATTGTCATGAACGAAGGCATCGACATCACGATCAGATGGTGATTCTTCAAAACGCTGACCACTCTTCCAAGTATTCAACATATACCAAAGGCACCAGCAGGAAAGCATTCGGTGCTTCACACACATCGAGGGTTTGGTGGTTTCCCAATGGGTTCCGTGACAACATGGCGAACGTTTGAACATGACCTTGCTTATTTTAACAGATTCATTCCGATGAGCTGTGGCAGATCTTGATGATGAAACGATCTGGCGTTCCGCTAAAAGCGACCAAAAGAACGATTATTTTGTTTTTGATATGACCGGCACGACTGACTTTGCTTAGAACTATGAGAAAGATCGTGCCAAACGTATTACGAGATCAAAGTATTTTACAAGCGTGGATCATTCCAAAAAAAGGAATTATGCCTTTCGTATCAAAAAAGGCTTTGATCATAATGCCCTAGCTGCGACGACATATTTATATAACGGCCTCAAGGCCTTCTACCAAAGATCAGTTTTCTGATCTTTATTCTATGAAAAAATGCAAAGGGAATCCTTTGCATTAATAGATAAAGTAACCAAGTAAAATTGTTGGAATAGCCACGATGATCGCATTTCTGATCATCATCTGACGTCTTCTCTTCCACATTGCTGGCGTTAATTCATGCACCTTTGGAATCTGTAAGAATGATAAGATCCATTCTGCCGCAAAGAAGATGAAGTAAGCATTGACGATAAATAAGTAGAAACTTCTTGAAGCCGTAAAGAAATCTGCTTTAGCAAGATAGAAGCCAGTCGTACAAAGTGGTGGCATAATAGCCGTAGCGATGGCCACACCTGGGATAATATTATTGGATTTCTCTGTTCTTGTCTGTCCAATGATCCCGGCGATTCCACCAAATAACGCAATCAATACATCATAGAATGATGGCTGAGTACGAGCAATCAGCTGTGCTGTTGGTGTCTTGTTAGGTGATAACAAGAAGTAGACCGTTGCCGAACAAACAGAAACGATGATTTGAAAGACAAAACCGATCATAAAACGTCTTGTTAAACGGAAATCGGCACTCGCAACCCCATAGGCAATCGTTAAGATCGTCCCCATTAATGGTGAAATTAACATTGCCCCGATAATAACGGCAACGCTATCTGTATTTAAACCGACGGAAGCAATGATCATGGCACAGATCATAACGACCATGTTCGTTCCGGTGATCTTTCCTCCTGATAAAATGCGGTCACGAATTTCTTCATGACTTGCGGTATCTTCATGGATATTAAACATATGTTTAATGAGATCCTTGAATGACTCATGTTTAGTAATCATGTCGTCCCTCCTCT
>ONFH01000177.1 GCA_900317015.1 uncultured Erysipelotrichaceae bacterium
GATTTTCACATCTCCTTTTTTCATACCATAAAATAACATAATTTCACATTTCACCTTGATTGACAATGAAATAACATAACGTTATGGTATAATACACGTATAGTAGGAGGTGGGACTAGGTGGTCGACTACGAAATTATTTTAGTGACCGGTATGTCTGGAGCCGGCAAAACGACTGCAATGGCGGTCTTTGAAAATCTGGGTTTTTATTGTATTGATAATTATCCTGTTTCCATTCTGGATGCTTTTACCGAAATGTTAAAACAGGGGAAATTTGATTACTTAAAAATTGCCATGGCCGTTCGCTTGAACGATGCGATGGATGCTATACGAATCTTATCCAATTTAGACTTCGTGAATGTCACAACAGTGTTCTTAGATTGTGATAATGAAAAGATCTTAAAACGTTATAAACAGACACGACGCTCTCATCCAATGATGATTGCAAGACAGGCTTCAACGTTGACAGAAGCCATTCAGCTTGAACGACGTATGTTTGATAAGCTCAAGAGCCAGGGAGATCGTATCATCGATACGACGCTCTTAAAAGCCAAAGGCTTACAGGACGTGTTAGAGTCTGCCTTCAATGAAGGAGATACACAGGTCTTCCGTGTTAGCTTTGTGTCTTTTGGGTATAAATATGGTGTGCCAAAGGATGCTGATCTGATCTTGGATGTCCGTTTCTTACCAAATCCCTTCTATGTGGAGGAGCTGCGTCATTTAACAGGTAACGACAAGGCGGTCTATGATTATGTCATGGAAAAGCCGGAAACAAAGATCTTTATTAATAAAACGATTGACTATTTTACATATCTTCTCAAAGAATATGAGAAAGAAGGAAAGATGCAGGTCATCATTGGTATCGGCTGTACTGGTGGACAACATCGTTCTGTTACATTAACGAACTATTTTGCATCTTACTACAGTCAATTCTATCAGGTCTACAAATGGCATCGTGATGCCGATCATTAAGGAGGGTTGGCGATGCTTTCTTATGCAAGAAAGGTCAAAGAGGAAATCGTCTTCAATGATTTTAATGAAGACTGTTCAAAGGCGCTCTTATGCGCCTTAATTAAGGTGAGCGGGACCTTGCATCTTGGTGGGGGCTTAAGTTTAACGATTCGCAGTGAAAATGCGAAGATCGCCGCGAAGATGCATAAGATGATCAAAGAGATCTATCATCCGCAGCTAGAGTTTCGTGTTTCTAAGAAGATGAAGCTCAATAAAAACAATGTCTATATTTTAAAAGTGTCGAAAGCTAAAGAGATTCTCGAAGATCTAGACTTGATCGATGGACTCGGCTTCCACAATACGCCAAGTGAGCGGATCGTCTTTAATGATGAAACGAAGCGTGCGTATTTAGCCGGTATCTTTTTAGCAAGCGGCTCAGTGAATAATCCTGATACATCAAACTATCATCTAGAAATGAGCGTCATCGATGAGGAACAAGCCGACTATATCTGTGATTTGATGAACAGCTATAATCTGCATGCGAAAACGATCAAGCGTCGTTCAAAATATGTCATCTATCTAAAGTCAGCCGAAAAAATAGGCGACTTCTTAAGAGCAATCGGTGCGAGCAGTTCAGTCATGGAATTTGAGATGACCCGTATTGATCGTTCGATGGCTAACACGGTGAATCGCTGGAACAACTGTGATATTGCTAATGAGATCAAAGCGCAGAGCGCTGCCGAAAAACAGATTGCGGATATTGCCTATGTGATCGACAAGGCTGGCTTAGAAGTCTTAGATGAAAAGACAGCTTTGATCGCGAATATCCGTTTAGAAAATCCTGATCTTTCACTTAGTGAACTTGCAGAGGTCTACCTGGTCAAAACAGGCAAGACGATCTCGAAGTCAGGCTTGCATCACCGCTTCAAAAAAATCAAGGAAGAAGCGGATCGTTTAAGGAGCTTAGATGATGACGATTGAACAGCGATTTGGCAGTCGTATTCGAGAGCTTCGAATGATGCGGGAGATCTCCCAGGAAGAGCTGGCCTGGCGCTGTCAGCTTTCTAAAAATTATGTATCAGATGTTGAACGTGGTAAACGAAATGTTTCTTTAAAGGCGATTGAAAAATTTGCGAAGGGCTTAAATGTTAGAGTGGAAGATCTCTTCCACTTCAAGAGTTAAAGGAGTAACACATGGATCTAATAGTATTCATTCTCATCATTATCATTGTCGTAGCAGTGCTCTCTTTTGTGCTTCATACGTTCTTATTCTTTTTGCCGGGAATTCTTGCATGTGCGGTTGTTTATATCATCTATCGCTATGTGAAGACTAAACGTGCAAAAAAGAATGCCGACCATGATCCAACACATCATGGAAATAACGAAGATGGAGAACCAGAAGTGATCGACGTCGACTACACAGAAGTTGATGATGAGGATCAAAAGAAGGAGTGATGCAAATGATATGTCCAAATTGCCATAGAGAAATAAACGATGATTCCCTGTTTTGCCCATACTGTGGAATCCAGATCAAGAGTATGAAAAAGATCTGTCCAACTTGTGGACAGGAAAACGAAGCGGATGCTTTATACTGCCGTTTCTGCGGTCGTCCATTCGACCTGTCAAGCCGTCCACAAGATAATACCCCTCATAAAGAGGCGAAGTATACGGGCTACGTGCCTCTTGAAACAGGCATGCCAAGACAAAACAGTGAAGTGCATTCAAGCGTTCAAAATGACTATGAGGCGGAAAAGGTCGATACGAAAGTCAATCTGAAAGCCGTGATCTGTGGTGTCTTAGCGCTCGTCCTCATCACGGGCGGGTCTTACTATTATCTAAGACATTCCACGCCGTTAAAGATTACGAATCGACCAAGCGAGTCAGAGTCTTCCACGACGACACAGTCGGCAACGTTTAAGCCAGCAAAGCTGACAACGGCCGAAAAGTATTCCAATTTATCTTACAATGGGACACTGGCCTGTGATGGCACAAATGTCTTTTTGACAAATGATCAGGGCTACTTAGTGCGTACTGATATGAACTTTAAGAATGCCAAAGTGCTTGTCAAGGAAAGTGTCAACTATATCAATATTTATAAGAAGACGATCTATTTTACAGATGCGGACCATCATTTATGTATGACGATGGCTGATGGCGGGAAGAAGATCACTTTGATCAATTCAGCCTGCTACTACGTCACATTAAAAGGTGATACGATCTATTATCAGCTCGATAAGGATTCAGAAAGTCTTTATGCCTATGGCATTAAAACGAAGAAGAGCACAAAGCTGATCGATAAACATGTCTATAATGTTTTTGTGGATGGATCAATGCTTTACTGTAATACGAAAGAGGGCATCTATAGCTATAACTTAAAAACAGCGAAGCTGACACAGCTTTATGCAGGTACAAAGACAGATAATGCCCAGTATCGTGATGGCTATGTCTACTTTATCGATCATGGTGCTTTAATGAGGGTGGATGTGAAGACAAAGAAAAGTGAAGCAATCCTCTCTGCTAGTGGGGATTCTTCCTTCCAGATGACTTTAAATATTGTGGGGTATGCCATGAGTGATCAAGCCATCTACTTCTATAACTATTCTACATATCAGTCAGGAGCCATCTATCGTTTAGACTTAAAGACAAAGCAGATTAAAGCCGTAATGGAAGGTGTTCAGTTAAGTGGCACCGACTTCCAGGTCATCAATGATAACTTATTAGTCAAGGTGAATAATCAGTGGTACGCCGTCAATACATCGACAAAGAAGACGGTTGCCCTCTTTAACAAGGAGTAAATATGTTAGTAAAGGAAATTATCGAAGCAACGGACGGGACGCTGCTTTCAGGTCGTTTAGATGACGACATTACCCATTTTACCCAGGATTCTAGAGCCTGTCATGAAGGCAGTCTTTATATTCCAATTATCGGGGCCAATCATGATGGCCATGATTTCATTGCTTCGGCATTTGAACATCATGCTTCTGCCATCATTACGCAGAAAAAAGTCAACTATCCTGATAAAGATGTCATCTTAGTCAAGGATACTTTAAAAGCGTTAGGTGATATGGCCCGCTATGTGCGTGAACATTCTCATGCCATTGTGGTCGGAATTACTGGCTCTGTTGGGAAGACGAGCACAAAAGATATGATCTTTAGTGTCGTCTGCGAAAAATATAAAGCGTTGAAGACGCTTGGCAACTACAATAACAATATTGGTTTGCCACTCACGATCCTACGCTACAAAGATGAAGAAGCGATGGTCATCGAAATGGGCATGAACCATTTAGGCGAGATCGACTATTTAACAAATATTGCTAAACCAAATGTTGCTGCAATCACAAATGTCGGCACCGCCCATATTGGGGAAGTGGGTTCACGTGATAATATCTTAAAAGCTAAGATGGAAATCACGCATGGCTTGCAGGATGGCGGCATTTTAATTGTCAACCATGACAATGATAAGCTGGCCACAGTGAAACCAGATGGTTTTGTCTTAAAGACGATCGGCATCGATGATCCTGCTGATCTTAATGCCAAAAACGTTGCTTTAAGTGAAGACGGCAGTGATTTTGATGTCGCTTATCAGGGACAAAACTATCATGTGCATTTATCTGTTCCAGGAAAGCACTTTGTCTACAATGCCTTAGTGGCTATGGCCGTTGGTCTTTCCATCGATATTCCAATGGAAAAGTGTATCCATGGTGTTGAGACCTTTGAATTAACAAAGAATCGTGCGGATAAACTGACTTTAAAAGATGATATTACTTTATTTGATGGGACGTATAATGCCAACCTTGATTCCATGAAAGCTTCCATCGATGTTTTAGCAAACTGCAAAGGTCGTAAGATCGCAGTTCTTGGCGATATGCTAGAACTTGGGCAGTACGAAGAAAAACTACACCGTGAAGTCGGCAAGTATTTAGTTGATCATAATATTGATTTAACTCTTGCAGTAGGAAAAGCATCGGAGTATATTATTTCTGAAATTAAGAAAAACGGCGGGAATGGTGAACATTTCGACAATAATGAAGCTTTAACGAAAGCTTTATTAGAGACGGTGAAACCACATGATGTCCTCTTAGTGAAGGCTTCTAATGGCATGCACTTGAAAGACGTCGTTGAACAATTAAAGGAGAGATTTTCATGAAGCTATTATTAATTTGTGGAGGCATGAGCAGTGAACGTACGATCTCACGTATGTCTTGTACAAATATTTTAAAGCAGGTCAACAAAAATAAATACGAAACGACAGTCATGGGTATCGATGAAGATGGTACTTGGTACAAGTTACCAGAAACAACGACAAACTTCTCTGATGATGCCTGGTTAGCTGGTGCGGAAAAGATCGCCGATCAGTTTGCCTTCTTAAAAGGCTATGATGTGGTCTTCCCGGTCTTACATGGTATGTATGGTGAAGATGGCACGATCCAGGGCTTATTAGAAATGGCGAATGTTCCTTATGTTGGCTGTCGTGTTTTTGATAGCGCAGCGGCTATGGATAAGGTCATGGCGAAGAAGTTATTTGCGATGGCTGGCATCAAGCAGACACCTAGTGTTTATGTCAAGAAGAGATATGATGGCAAATTTGTGATCGTCAATGATGATACGACAGAAACAGAAGATGTGAAGAATGTCGTTTTAAAGACGATCGGTTTACCTTGCTTTATTAAAGCTTCACGTTCTGGCTCAAGTGTTGGTTGTTATAAAGTCTCTCAAGAAGAAGACATCATGCCTAAGCTTGAAGAAGCTGGTCAGTATGATAGTCATATCTTAGTTGAAAAAGCCATCAATGCGACAGAATTGGAATGTGCTGTCTTAGGCAATGATGATATTACTGTTTCAAGAGTTGGTCAGATTTTACCTCATGGTGAGTTCTATACTTTCGAATCTAAGTATGAAGATGAACAGTCGGCAACTTGCATTCCAGCAAGAGTTGATCAGAAGGTTCAGGATTACATCCGTGAACATGCCGTAAAAGCTTTCAAGGCTGTTGATGGTCATGGTTTAGCAAGATGTGATTTCTTCTTAGATAAGGATAACGGTGAAGTTTACTTAAATGAGATCAACACTTTACCAGGCTTTACCAATATTTCTATGTATCCACAGTTAATGCGTGACTTAGGCATCGATACACCAGAATTGATCGATCGTTTAATCAGCTTAGCACAGGAAAGATAATGAAGAGGAAGGGCGACCTTCCTTTTTCGTTGCAAAAGGGTCAAACAGAACGTTTGGCCTTTTGTCGTATTCAGGTCTTTAAGCATATTCGTTTAGACGTTGAAACGGATGATCTAACTATTAACTGATAGAATAAATTGTATACAATATGAATGTAAGCGCATAACCAAAAAACGCGCTGAAAATGACAAAATTACGAAACAATTATAATTTAAAATCACCAAAAAATTACATCAAAATATAGTAAAATCGTAAAAATTATTTTTAGAAAAGAGAATGATTTTTATTTATTATTGGATAAATAAGTTTATAATAAAGACATACGCAAGAGTCGAAAACGTAAACGGTTGCAACTTCGAGAAATGCTAAATTAGGAAAAATATGTTTAGAAAAGCATAAAAAAACCTTGAATATTATTGACAGTTGAAGAGGAAAAGTATATAGTATTGTCAACAACCGATGAATCAAATACATTGAAGGGAAGTAGTAGAGACTGACGACAGGTAAAGAGAAGTTCTGGGTGGTGCGAAGAACATACTGACTAGGTTTTGAACTCATCCCAGAGTGGAGCACTGAACTTAAGTAGGTGGCTACGGAACTTGCGACCGTTATCACGCTAGAGTATTACCTTTATTAAAAGCGTACTCGATAAGGTTGACATCGTGAGGTGTCAATAAACTGAGGTGGAACCACGAAGCAATTTACTCTCGTCCTCTTGAAAAGCGAACAGCTATACAAGATTGATGAGAGTTTTTTTATTAAGGTTGGGAAGGAGACAAATACAAAATGATGAATTACAAAAAGTACAAGAGATTTGAAACCATCACATTAAAAGACCGCACATGGCCTGACAAACACATTGAAAAAGCACCAATCTGGTGTTCAGTCGATTTGCGTGATGGCAACCAGGCCCTTGTAACGCCTATGAAGATCGAAGAAAAGGTAGAAATGTTCCAAACCTTAGTTGACTTAGGCTTTAAGGAAATCGAAGTTGGCTTCCCTAGTGCAAGTCAGATCGAATATGATTTCTTAAGATTACTGATTGAAGAAAATCTGATTCCTGATGACGTCACTGTTCAGGTCTTAACACAATGCCGTGAACATCTGATCAGACGTACATTCGAAGCGTTAAAAGGATTAGATAAAGCAATCGTTCATATTTATAATTCCACATCTATTTTACAGAGAGATGTCGTTTTCAATAAAAACAAAGAAGAAATTAAGAAGATCGCAACTGATGGCTGTCAGTTAGTCAAGGATCTCTGCCATGAATTCGATGGCAAGGTGATCTTAGAGTATTCACCAGAATCGTTCACCGGAACAGAAATGGATTATGCGGTAGAAGTGTGTGATGCCGTTATGGATACTTGGGGAGCAACACCAGATAACAAGGTGATCATCAACTTACCAGCCACTGTTGAAATGGATACACCAAACGTTTATGCCGATCAGATCGAATATGTTGGTCGTCATTTCAAAGATCGTAATCGTATGATCTTAAGTATCCATCCTCATAATGACCGTGGCACTGGCGTTGCCGCAACAGAGTTAGCATTACTTGCCGGCGCTGATCGTGTGGAAGGTACATTATTTGGGAATGGTGAAAGAACAGGGAACGTTGATATCGTGACTGTCGCAATGAACATGTATGTTCATGGTGTTGATCCAAAGCTTGACTTCTCTCATATGAATGATATCAAGCATGTTTATGAAAAATGTACAAAGATGGAAGTTGGACCTCGTCAGCCATATGCTGGTGAATTAGTCTTCACTGCTTTCTCAGGTTCTCATCAGGATGCTATTAACAAAGGTATGCATCGTTATCGTGAAAGAGGTTCAAAGATTTGGGAAGTTCCTTATTTACCAATTGATCCAGCTGACTTAAATAGACAGTATGAACCAATCGTTCGTATCAACTCACAGTCTGGTAAAGGCGGTGTGGCTTACGTTATGGATACCGTCTTCGGATACCATATTCCAAAAGCTATGCAGGCTGATTTCGCAAAATCTGTTCAGAAGATCTCTGAAGCAGAAGGTGAAGTTTCACCAGAAAGAATCTATGATACATTCAATAAAGAATACATTGATAATGAAGATCCATTCAAATTTGTCGCCCAGAAGTTAGTTGATATTTCTGAAGATGACTCTAATGAATATGATCGTTTAGCAATCATTACTTTTGAAGATCATGGCAAGAAGAGAATTATCGAAGGTTTCGGTAATGGTCCAATCGATGCCGCTAAGGATGCCTTCAACCGTAATGGCTATCCATACATTCACTTATTAGACTATAGTGAACATGCGTTAACATCTGGCTCTTCTTCTAAGGCCGCTGCTTATGTCTGCTTAAGAGGCAAAGGCGAAGCCTTTACAGAATGGGGCGTTGGGGTCCATGCCAATATCACAACGGCCACGATCAAGGCGATGATCTCGGCTATGAACCGTATCGCTAAGCGTGTACAAGAAAACAAACAAAAGTAAAAAAATTAGGAGGAAACTATGGAACGAATGATCCTTTCTATCCTGGTGGATAACACACCAGGGGTCCTCAATCGCGTGGCTGGCTTGTTCTCACGACGAGGCTACAACATTGATTCCCTCACTGTTGGGGAAACCAATGATCCTGCCATTTCCAGAATGACAGTTGCAGCTCGGGGCGAGCCGGATACTCTGGAACAAATTGTCAAGCAAGTAAGAAAGCTTGAGGATGTCATCAAGGTCTTTGTCCTTGGTGAAGAAACATCCGTTTACCGTGAATTGGTGATGATCAAAGTTCAAGCCGATTCAAGGGAACGTCAGGATATCATTTCAATCGTTGATATCTTTAGATGTAATATCGTTGATGTGTCACCAAATTCGCTTGTTATTGAAGCGACTGGGACATCATCAAAGATCAATGGCTTACTCGCCATGTTAGACAGCTTCAAGGTCACTGAGATCGTCCGTACTGGCATTGCCGGTATCGCACGAGGCGCAGATGATTTTGAAATAGATAAGATGAAAGCTAAAAAATAGGGGGTAATTAACAAATGGCTAAAATCTATTATGACTCAGATTGTGATTTAAATTTAATGAAAGGTAAAAAGGTTGCCATCATCGGTTATGGTTCTCAGGGACATGCTCATGCCTTAAACTTAAAAGATTCAGGTGTTGACGTTGTTGTTGGTCTTTATGAAGGTTCTCATTCAAAGGCTAAAGCTGAAAAGCAGGGCTTAAAAGTCATGACTACAGCTGAAGCTGCTAAATGGGCTAACATGATCATGATCTTAATCCCAGATGAATTACAGGCATCAGTTTACAAAACTGATATCGCTCCATACCTTGAAGAAGGCGATACATTAATGTTCGCTCATGGTTTCAATATCCATTTCGGTCAGATCGTACCACCAAAGTATGTTGATGTTACAATGATCGCTCCAAAGGCTCCAGGTCATACAGTACGTTCTACTTATGTAGATGGTCAGGGTACTCCAATGCTAGTTGCCGTTGAACAGGACTATTCTGGTAAGGCTCATGATGTAGCATTAGCTTATGGTGCTGCTATGGGTGGTGCTCGTGCCGGCTTACTTGACACTACTTTCAGAACTGAAACTGAAACTGACTTATTCGGTGAACAGGCTGTTCTTTGCGGTGGTGTTTGTGCCTTAATGCAGACAGGTTTCGAAGTATTATGTGAAGCAGGTTATGATCCAAAGAACGCTTACTTCGAATGTATCCATGAAATGAAGTTAATCGTTGACTTAATCTATCAGTCAGGTTTCGCAGGTATGAGAACTTCTATCTCTAACACAGCTGAATATGGTGATTACATCACTGGTCCAAAGATCGTCACAGAAGATGTTAAGAATGCTATGCGTGGTGTCTTAAAGGATATCCAGGATGGTACATTCGCTAAAGACTTCTTACTTGAAATGTCAGCTGGTGGACAGGCTCACTTCAGAGCATTACGTCAGTTAGCTGCTGAACATCCATCTGAAAAAGTCGGTGCTGAAATCCGTTCTTTATACAGCTGGGCTGAAGATGACAAGTTATTAAATAACTAATCTTAAAATAAACATACTACAACACACAAGTCATTGTGTGTTGTCACTAGGGAGTAAGGGTCGCCCTTACTCCTTTATGACAACACATAAAATTTAGAGGGGGACAAAAATTATGGCAATGACAATGACACAAAAAATTCTTGCGGATCATGCCTCATTAGACCATGTCGAAGCAGGGCAGCTGATCGAGGCAAAGCTTGATTTAGTCATGGCAAATGATATTACAGGCCCAATGGCCTTACCAATCATCAAGCAGATGGGTGGAAATGTATTTGATAAGGACAAGGTCGTCTTTGTACCTGATCATTTCACACCAAATAAAGATATTAAATCTGCGGAGAACTCAAGAGCCATCTTGAAGTATTCATTAGAACAGGGTCTAACAAACGTAATGATTCAAGGAAAGTGTGGCGTTGAACATGCCATTTTGCCCGAAAGAGGATTAGTTTACAGTGGTATGTGTGTGATCGGTGCTGATTCTCATACGTGTACATATGGCGCTTTAGGCGCTTTCTCAACAGGTGTTGGGACAACGGATATCGCCGCTGGTATGGTTTCTGGCCAGGCTTGGTTTAAAGTTCCAGAAGCCATCAAAGTCAACTTAACAGGGACATTACCTAAATATGTATCAGGGAAAGATGTCATCATCCATTTAATTGGCATGATCGGTGTCGATGGTGCCCTTTATAAATCATTAGAATTCACTGGCGAAGGCGTGAAAGCCTTAAGCATGGATGATCGTTTTACAATTTGTAATATGGCCATCGAAGCTGGTGCGAAAAATGGAATCTTCCCAGTTGATGATTTAAGCCGTGAATATATGAAGAATGCTGGCGTCAAGGAATGGAAAGAATATAGTGCTGATGAAGATGCACATTATATCCAGACAGTGGACATCAACTTATCAGAAGTTCGTCCAACGGTCGCTTTTCCACATTTACCTGGCAATGCTAAAACAATTGATGAAGTAGAAGCAATGGACAAGATCTATATTGATCAGGTCGTCATTGGTTCATGTACGAATGGTCGTTTATCTGACTTAGAAAAGGCAGCAGCCATCTTAAAAGGTCATAAGGTCGCACCTAATGTTCGTGTGATGGTCGTTCCAGCGACTCAGAAGATCTTCTTACAGGCCGTTCATGAAGGCTTAGTTGATATTTTCGTAGAAGCTGGCTGTGCTTTCAATACGCCATCTTGTGGTCCATGTATGGGTGGCCATATGGGCGTTCTTGCCAAAGGTGAGAAGTGCGTCAGCACAACGAACAGAAACTTCGTTGGCCGTATGGGCGATACGGAAGCACTGATTTACTTAGCTTCCCCAGAAACGGCTGCCGCTAGTGCGATTGCCGGTTATATTGCAAATCCTGAAAAAGTAGGAGGTAACAACTAATGAAGCAGGCACATGGTACAGTTTTCAAATATGGAGATAACGTCGATACTGACGTTATTATTCCCGCTCGTTATTTAAATTCTTTTGATGCAAAGGAATTAGCCTCTCATGCGATGGTAGACATTGATCCTACTTTCACACAGAGAGTCAAAGATGGCGATATTATCGTCGCTCGTAAGAATTTCGGCTGTGGTTCTTCAAGAGAACATGCCCCATTGGCATTAAAGACAGCTGGTGTTTCATGCGTCATCGCCGATTCATTTGCCCGTATCTTCTATCGTAACTCTATTAATATCGGGTTTGCGATTCTTGAATGTCCCGAAGCTGCCGAAGCCATTCAGGATGGCGATGAAGTCAAAGTTGATTTCGATACAGGCGTCATCACTGATGTGACACTAAATAAAACATTCCAGGCTCAGCCATTCCCAGAATTCATGCAGAAGATCATTGCAGCTGGCGGGCTGGTCAACTATGTCAATAGTAATAAAGAAGGTTAATTATGGAAAAGAATATCGTCGTTATTAAAGGTGATGGGATCGGCCCCGAAGTGGTCAATGAAGCTATTAAAGTTCTAGATGCCGTAGCCAAAAAATATAATCATAAATTTAACTATACAGATATCTTAATGGGTGGCTGTTCGATCGATGCGACTGGTGAACCATTAACCGATGAAGCCATTGCCACTGCGAAAGCTGGCGATGCCGTATTACTTGGTTCCATTGGTGGCAATACGACAACTTCACCTTGGTATAAGCTTCCTCCTGACAAACGTCCAGAAGCCGGCTTATTAAAGATGCGTAAATCTTTAGGTTTATTTGCGAACTTACGTCCAGCCAATTTGTATCCTGAATTAGCAGATGCCTGCCCACTTAAGGAAAGCACAAGTCATAAAGGTTTTGACCTGGTCATCGTTCGTGAATTGACTGGTGGTCTTTACTTTGGTGAACATAAGACAGAAGAGATCAATGGTGAATTAGTGGCCAGCGATCATTTGGAATATAAAGAAAGCGAGATCAGACGTATTGCCAAACGTGCCTTTGAAATTGCGATGAAACGTCGTAAGAAAGTGACATCTGTCGATAAGGCCAACGTTTTGGATTCTTCTCGACTCTGGCGTAAAGTCGTTGCTGAAGTGGCAAAAGATTATCCAGAAGTGGAAGTTGAAAATATGTTAGTTGACAACTCTGCGATGCAGTTAGTCAAAGATCCAGCACAGTTTGATGTCATCTTAACTGAAAATATGTTTGGTGATATCTTAAGTGATGAAGCGTCTCAGATTACTGGTTCGATTGGTATGTTAGCAAGTGCCTCACTAAGAGCTGACTCATTTGGTATGTATGAACCATCTGGCGGAAGTGCTCCAGATATTGCTGGGAAGAACATCGCCAATCCAATTGCGCAGATCTTATCTGCAGCAATGATGCTTCGTTATTCATTCGATATGGATGAAGAAGCTGAAGATATTGAAAATGCCGTTAAGAAAGTCATTGCTGATGGCTATCGTACATTCGATATCTATAAAGAAGGCAATACAAAAGTCTCTACAAGTGAAATGGGAGACTTGATCGTCGAAAGACTATAATACACATTTTGAAATAGGGGGTTACAAAATGAGAAGTGATAATGTTAAAAAGGGTGTGGAAAGAGCACCTCATAGATCACTGTTTAACGCATTAGGTTTTACAGAAGAAGAAATGCAGCGTCCTTTGATCGGCGTTGTAAGCTCATATAATGAAATCGTTCCTGGTCATATGAACTTGGACAAGATCTCAGAAGCCGTTAAGAAAGGCGTTTATTTAGCTGGTGGTGTACCAGTTGAAGTTCCAGCCATTGCCGTATGTGATGGGATCGCCATGAACCATACAGGAATGAAATATTCCTTAGTCACTCGTGAATTGATCGCCGATTCAACGGAATGTTTAGCAACAGCACATCAGTTCGATGGCTTAGTTATGATTCCTAACTGTGATAAGAACGTGCCAGGCTTATTAATGGCTGCTGCCCGTATCAATATTCCAACGATCTTCGTTTCTGGTGGACCTATGTTAGCAGGGGCTAAGATCAATGGTAAACGTTCATGCTTATCGACATTGTTCGAACAGGTCGGTCAGTATAATGCCGGCAAGATCTCTGCCGATGAATTGGAATATGCCGAAAAAGTCTCATGTCCAACATGTGGTTCATGTTCTGGTATGTATACTGCTAACTCAATGAACTGCTTGACAGAAGCTTTAGGTATGGGTCTTCGTGGTAACGGGACGATTCCAGCTGTTTATTCAGCACGTATCCGTTTAGCGAAAAAAGCTGGTATGCAGATCATGAAGTTAGTCGAAAAGAACATTCGTCCACGTGATATCATGACTGAAGCAGCCTTCAGAAATGCTATGGCTGTTGATATGGCTTTAGGCTGTTCGACAAACTCAATGCTTCATTTACCAGCCATCGCTCATGAAGCTGGTGTCACTTTAAACTTAGACATCGCTAATGAAATTTCTAAGAAGACACCTAACTTATGTCATTTAGCACCAGCCGGTTCAACATTCATGGAAGACTTAGATTTAGCTGGCGGTGTTTATGCCGTTATGAATGAATTGGATTCAATCGGTGTTCTTGATACATCTGGTATTACATGTACGACAAAGACGATCAAGGAAAATATTAAGGATGCAAAGAACTTAAATCCTGAAATCATTCGTCCAGTTGACAACCCATATATGAAGACTGGTGGGATTGCTGTTTTACGTGGTAACTTAGCACCAGATAGCTGTGTTGTTAAACAGGCAGCTGTCGCTCCAGAAATGATGGTTCATAGAGGACCAGCAAGAGTCTTCGACTGTGAAGAAGATGCGATCAAAGCCATCCGTGGCTCACAGATCAAGGCTGGCGATGTTGTCGTCATCCGTTATGAAGGTCCAAAAGGTGGTCCAGGTATGAGAGAAATGCTTTCTCCAACATCTGAAATCGCCGGCATGGGTCTTGATAAAGATGTTGCCTTAATTACTGATGGTCGTTTCTCAGGTGCCACAAGAGGGGCTTCGATCGGTCACGTTTCTCCAGAAGCAGCCGTTGGTGGTCCAATCGCTTTAGTTGAAGAAGGAGATATGATTTCAATCGATATCCCTAATAATAAAATTACGCTCGAAGTTGATGATGAAACTTTAGCTGCTCGTAAAGCAAAATGGCAGCCAAGAGAACCAAAGATCAACACAGGTTACTTAAAGAAATATGCAAGTATGGTCACAAGTGCCAATACAGGAGCTGTCTTAAAAGTTGATAAAGACTAATCATAGATAAGAATTACAAGAAGGAGGTACACCATGAAATTAAAAGGATCAGATATTGTTGTCGAATGTCTGCTTGAACAGGGTGTTGATACTGTTTTTGGTTACCCTGGCGGAACGATCCTCGAAGTGTACGACAGCTTATATAAATATCAGGACAAGATCAACCACGTCCTGACTTCTCATGAACAGGGTGCTGCTCATGCCGCTGATGGGTATGCCCGTGCTACTGGTAAAGTTGGTGTCTGTATGGCAACATCTGGACCAGGGGCTACAAACTTAGTTACCGGGATCGCCACTGCTTACATGGATTCAATTCCTATTGTGGCCATTACTGCCAACGTAGCTGCCTCGGCCTTAGGTAAAGATTCCTTCCAGGAAATCGATATCAAAGGTGTTACGATTCCAGTGACAAAACATAACTTCATTGTAAAAAGTGCTGATGAATTAGCACCAACGATCAGACGTGCATTCAAGATTGCCAGAAGTGGTCGTCCAGGACCAGTCCTAGTCGATATTACCAAGAATGCCACAGTGTCTGAAGGTGAATTTACACCAGAAAAGATCGTTGATGAACCTGATCATTATAAGGTCTCATCTTACCAGCAGGATCAGATCAAAGAAGCAATCGAAATGATCAAGCAAAGCGAACGTCCATTCGTCTTTGTTGGTGGCGGGGCGATCGCCTCAGGGGCAAGTGATGCCTTAAAAGAATTCGTTGAAAAGATCGATGCACCAGTGACGGATTCATTGATGGGTAAAGGCTGTTTCGATGGCTTGAACCCTCGTTATACCGGCATGTTAGGTATGCACGGGACGAAGACAAGTAACTTAGGTGTCTCATGCTGCGACTTGTTAATTACCATTGGGGCTCGTTTTAGTGACCGTGTCACAGGGAACCCTAAGAAGTTTGCTTCAAATGCAAAGAAGATCCATATTGATATTGATGAAGCAGAAATCAATAAGAATATTAAAGTTGACTTAGGCATCGTTGGTGATGCGAAAGCCATTCTTGAAGCATTGAATCTCTTCATGCCGCAACAGAACCATCCACAGTGGATGAAACAGATCCGTGAATTAAAGGAACGTTATCCATTACGCTATGATACAAGTCGTTTAACCGGTCCATATATTATTGAACAGTTAGACTTATTAACAGACTCACAGGCAATCATTACAACTGATGTAGGTCAGCATCAGATGTGGGCTGCACAGTATTATCACTTCAGACGCCCACGTCAGTTCTTATCATCTGGTGGCTTAGGAACCATGGGCTATGGCCTTGGTGCTTCGATCGGTGCTAAATATGGTGTACCGGATAAACCAGTCATTAACATTGCTGGTGATGGATGCTTTAGAATGAATATGAACGAATTAGCAACAGCTTCTCGTTATAATGTCCCAATTATCCAGATCGTCTTTAATAACCATGTATTAGGGATGGTTAGACAGTGGCAGACACTATTCTATGGCAAACGCTATTCACAGACGGTCTTACATGATAAGGTCGACTTCGTGAAAGTCGCTGAAGGTTTAGGTTGTGAAGCTGTTCGTGTTACGACAAAAGAAGAAGCGAAAGCTGCTTTAGAAAAAGCATTAGAAGCTGATCATCCATTTGTGATCGATGCGATCATCGATGATGATGATAAGGTCTATCCAATGGTTGCCCCAGGTGCACCTATTGAAAGTGCCTTCGATGCCGAAGATGTGAAAGCAAAACAGAAATAAATAAAACGGTGGGAACTCTCACCGTTTTTAAGTCAAGGGGGGAGAAAACCTATGTCTTATAAAAGTGTCAAAGAAGATTTAAAACAGTATGATATGGATGAACGAATCATTGTCTTAGATGAATCTAGTGCGACTGTCCCATTAGCCGCTAAAGCCTTACATACTGATGAAGCGCATATTGCGAAAACAATGTCGTTCCTGGTCAATGATCAGGTCAATCTGATCGTGATGGCCGGTGACGTCAAGATCGATAATCATAAGTACAAGGAAACATATCATAAGAAATGTAAGATGGTGCCTTTTCATGATGTTGAAGCCATGACTGGTCATGAACCAGGTGGCGTCTGCCCATTTGGTGTGAAAGATGGCGTGAATGTATATTTAGATGATTCGCTGAAACGTTTTGATCACGTCTTTCCCGCTGCCGGCAGTGCCCACACGGCGATTGAAGTATCGATTCAAGAACTTGAGAAAGTCTCTCATCCTAAAGCCTGGGTCGATGTCACAAAAATGATGTAGATCATACATAATAAGGATATCTTAAATACAAGATATCTTTTTTTACGGATGATTCTCTTTATGAGAAAACATTGAGCTTGAAAGATCAAGGGGCTTCCTATACACTAGGGAAGACGTTTTAAAAGAGAGGGGATTCAAGTGATGATTATTTTATCAGGTGCAATTGGTGCCGGAAAATCTAACCTTACCAAATTATTATCTGAACATTTAGGAACTGAGGCGTTCTTTGAACCCGTTGAGACCAATCCGGTCTTAGAAAAGTTCTATGAAGATCCACAGCGCTACGCCTTTTTATTACAGATCTATTTTTTAAACAAGCGTTTTGCGATGATCAAGAAGGCCATGCAGAATGACAATAATGTTTTAGACCGTTCGATTTACGAAGACAGTTTGTTTTTGCATATGAATGCGGACATGGGACGTGTTTCCAAACAGGAAGTCGATGTCTATGATGAATTATTTGAAAATATGATGGAGGAGCTGCCTTATGCCGCTCATAAAAAGGCACCTGACCTGTTAGTGCATGTCCATGTCGATTTAGCAACGATGCTCGATCATATTCGTAAAAGAGGCAGAAGCTATGAACAGATCGAAGAAGATGCTTCTTTACTTGATTACTATAAGACTTTATTAAAATATTATGTCCCATGGTATGAGGATTATGATGCTTCACCAAAGATGATTGTCGATGCTACAAAGTTCGATTTCGTAAATAATGAAGAGGATCGTAAGACGGTCTTGAAAAGCATTGATGAAAAGCTTCTAAAATTAGGAAAATTAACGGAAGCAGAGTATGATCAGTTAATGGACAAATTATAGGAATCAATGCACTGGTGCACTTTTTGTACAGCGTCTAAAAAAATTGCAGTTATGAAATGCAATTGATAAAATAGAATTAGAAATAAGGAGGTCATGCTTATGGAAAAAAAGAAAACAAGCGGTGTGCTGAAGCTGGCCGGTATTTTCGCGACATTATTACTTCTGTTTGGTATTATCGTGAATAAAGGTGCACCGGAAAGTGATGAAGAGGATGAAGAATAATCATTCTTGTCACGTCTGTTCAAGCGGGATCTTCCCGCTTTTTATGTTCAAAAATTCACTTCCATTGTATAATGTTTTATAAGGTAGTTATAATGAATTTTTGGTTGTGAAGGATATGGAATATTATAAAAAGATGAGTCATGAGGAACTCGTAAAAACTTTTTTTATGGTGGTCTTGAAAAAGAACAGTATTTTAACATAAAAGATAGGCTTTATGATCGCAATATAAGAAATATGAAGGCCATTTGTTTCTTTCTGATGATCTACAATATTGTGTATTTGCTTCTTGCACTTACACATATGATCTCTAAAGATCAGATCGTGCTTTATTATTACCTGTCAGTGATCACATTGCTTTATTTTTTGATTTCACACTTATCTTTCATGAAGAACAGATTGATTGGAACGATCATCTATGATGTTTTCATTTGTCTGCTTTTCCTTTTTGCAACACTGCTTGGGACTATGTATAGTGACAACATGGCCGTGACCTTTCAGGTCATTTTGGTGATGTTGCCATTTCTTTACATCGATACACCGCGACGCAGTATTCCTCTGATTCTTATTAATATGGTAATCTTCATGATCTTTGCGATCCTTTATAAAGAGGGGAAAACACAATTTAATGATGTCTTTAACACCGTGATCTTTGGCTTGTTAGCAATCTACAGTAACTTTATGATCACATCAAAACTCATCAAGGAATTTGCTTATGAGCAGATGATTGAAGAGGAACATAAATTTGACGGCTTAACGCAGGTTTATACAAAGAATTTAATCTAGAAGCTAATTACCGAGGAGTTAGAAAAGAAAAAACAAGGTGTTTTACTTTAAGGAATGCAATGATACGTATGGACATCTTTATGGTGATGAAGTCCTCACGAAAGTAGCGAATGCTCTTGTCAGCAGTTTTCATGAGGATGATATTGTCGGTCGTTTTGGCGGCGATGAATTTGTGGTCTTCATGAAGCATGCGGATAACAGTGCGGCGCAGGCAAAGGTCATCGCTTATCAGGAAGTTTTAAAGACTCTCTTTCTAGAACGACCGGTGACATGTTCAATTGGGATCGCTGAGTCGAGAGAAAATATGGACTATGAAAGCTTGCTTGTTAACGCGGATCATGCCTTGTATTATGCCAAGGAAAATGGGCGTAATCAGTATCATATTTATAATTATAAGTAAAGGCACCACTTCTTGATGGTGCCTTTCAAAATTATTTGTAGTAAGTAATGGTACTTAAGACCTTTTTAAATGTTTTAGTCTGTAAGAGGTCATAAGCTTTATCCTGTGTTCGATCAGGAAGATCCTTAAAGTCTGAATTGAAGATCTCATCACGATTATCTTCATCTAAGCTCTTGAGATCCACATCTTTAGCAGATAACGTTAAGTTATACTTTTTCACGATATTGTACCAGGCGACAGTGGCTTTATAGTCATTGACGTCATCATTGTAATCGGCAAGATCTTTCTTGTACTGATCCTTGGCTTTCTGTTTATCTTTTGCATCTTTCAAATCGTCAAGATCGTAGTCTTCAAGTTTTGGTTCATTCTGCGTTAAGTTGGATGGCAGAGAGACTGTGATCTTTGGCACGATATAATTATTGATGGCTTTATACAGATCCTGTTCACCAAGTGTCTTGTCAGGATCAGTGATCGTCGTCTGCGTCAGCTTCGCCGTATTGGTAATGATCGCATATGGTTTTTTCGTAACTGACATTTTTAAATGATCAATGGCTGGCAAAGTGACTGTCTGACTGACACCAGCAGCTTTGATGACTTCACTTGCTTTATAGACGTGATCATGCTTTGTATCACGAAACAGGCTACAGCCTGTAAGCATTGTGAGCGTTAGTAATGTTAAAAATAATTTCTTCATTCTTTACACACTTTCTTTTAATCTTCAATTGTGACATCAAGTTCAAATTCGCTTGGCAAGAATCTTGGGCAAACGGATTCTTTTGAAGAGATGACACTGGCCGCTAAACGCGTTCCAATCTGACAAGACTGTTCAAGCGTCTTGCCATAAGTCAGGCCGGCACAGACACCAGCAAAGTACGCATCCCCACATCCTGTCGTATCAACGACATGAACATTTGATGGTGGCACGATGCCTGCTTCTCCATCACAAGTGGCATAGACAGAACCCTGTCCACCCATAGTGACGACCATCTGTGGGATCTTTGCAAGGGCGACGTTCTTCTTTAAGATCTTGACCATTTCTTCCGGTGATTTATTAGAGAAGTCTTCTGCAAAGAAGAGACCAGCTTCCAGATCATTGCAGACATAGCAGTCAAGCTGTTTAATAAAGTCACGTCGATCGTTTGCTAAATGCGCATTTGATGGGACGGCATAAACAGACTTGTTATACTTTCTAGCATAGTGCAGGATCCGTTTGATGATCTTTGGTTCCATATCGATCTCAATGGCAATGGCATCGCACTGACTGAAGATCTCATCACCTTTTTCATCAAGGATCTTTGCAATTCCATCAAGGTTTGGACGTTTACTAATAGAGGCAACCACATCACCATTTGGGTCAAAGATGGCTACCCATGTGCCTAGACCGTCATCTTCTCTAGCAATATAGTCGGTATTGACCTTATGTCTTTTTAATTTATTGATGATTTCATCTGAGATGGCTGTGTGATCGACAACCCCAACAAAGGTTGGGCGTAATTCAATGTTTGAAATGTCTTCACAGACGTTTCGTGAAACTCCTCCGTGAACCTGTACGACTGATCCGGCATTTTTACCGGTTGGAATGAAGGCTCCATCAGGGAACCCTTTAATATCTACAAATACTGCTCCAATAACGACAATTCCCATAAGTATCTCCTTTAAATAATCTGAAAAATGTAGAATTTCAAATAAGCGGTCTCTTGATCATTGGTCCATAAGATTGGATGATCATGATTCTGCTGCGTGACTGAGACTTGTTTTAAAATGACACCGGCTTCGCTAGCTGCTTCTCGTAGCATCTTTTCATAGTTCTCACGATCCATAAAGTGAGAACATGAGCAGGAGATCAGATAGCCTCCACCTCTCAATACGTTCATGGCTTTTTTATTGATATGTTTATAACCATTATAAGCTTTATAGAAGCTTGAACGTGATTTTGTAAAGGCAGGTGGATCTAAGACGATGATATCAAATTGATGAAGCTTGATCTGATCTAAATAGTCAAAGACATCGGCCTGGACAAAGTCGATCTTATCTTCGAGCTTATTCAGTTTCGCATTTTCTAAGGCTTCATCTAAGGCTGTTTTTGAAACATCGACGGCTGTGACATGTTTGGCATTTCCTTTGGCCGCATTGAGGGCAAAGCCACCGGTATGGGTAAAGCAGTCAAGAACGGTCTTGCCATGCGCCATTTCTCTTAAGAGCACACGATTGGATTTCTGATCGAGGAAATAGCCTGTCTTTTGTCCATTTTCAATGTCGACATTTAATAAGAGACCATTTTCTTTGATCGTGATGACTGTAGGTAAGTCCACATCATCATAAAAGCCTTTATAAAGAGGAAGATCTTCTTTTTCACGGGCTTTGACGTCATTACGTTCATAGATGGCCTTGATCTGTTGACGGTCCTTTTTTAAGATCTGTTTTAATTGTTTATAAAGCATGTCTTTTCGGTTCTCCATCCCGACCGAAGTGATCTGAGTGACAAGAATGTCATTGTAACGATCAACAGTGAGACCTGGTAAAAAATCTGCTTCGCCAAAGACGAGACGACAGTTAGAAAGGTTACGAGCTTCAACTGTTCTTCTAAAATCATAGGCGGCCTGCAGACGATTCTTGAAGAATGCATCATTGATCACATCTTCTTTATTTCTCGTCAGGATCCTGACGACGACATGAGACGTCTCATGATAGAATCCTGTCGCTAGATAGTGATGATCTTTTGTTTCAATCGTCACGATCTCGCCGCTTTGGGGATTCCCTGCAACATGTTCGAGATTATTACGATACATGTTGGCCTGACCTTTTTCTATATATTGAGCGCCTTCATCGGAAATGATGACAACTTTACGGCTCATCGAATCAACTCCTTTTATACAGTCGCATTATATTAAATTCTCTTAAGAAGCGCAATAAGTACAGTTTCTTTACAAAACTTTAAAACGATGATAATTGAAAATATGTGATGTAATTATGTTATAATTTTGGTGGAGATGATTTTATGGATGCGTTTTATCAAGAGCTATACTGTCAGATTTTTATGCGTTGGATCCTTTTGAATCCAAAGCATGATATTACAATGACCCATACTTGTGATCCTTATGAACAGATCCATCTGTCGGCAAAGCATTCCATTGCCACAGTGACGCTTTATCCTAACTGCATCATTGAAGAGCAGGCATGGGACCGTAAAACGCATAAAGTCATTTTCTATATTCATTTTCAAATGGCCAATCTGGCTCATGCGACAAGACTTTATGAAGATCTGTTAGAGACGATCTATGAGAACTGTTCACAGCCACTTGCTAAAATTTTATTAGTCTGCTCGGGTGGTCTGACGACGAGCTACTTTGCTTCAAAGATGCAGGAGCTCTGTGATCTGGAACATTTAAATTATAAGATCGATGCGGTCGGTTCTACCATGGTCTATCAGAAGGCGACTGGCTATGATCTGATCTTAGCTGCTCCGCAGGTATCTTACATGCTTCCAAAGATGATTGAAAAGCTGCCGGGGCATATCGTGAAGGCTATTCCGACAAAATACTTTGGTCGCAATGATTATGAGGGTGCCGTGAAATATGCTTTAAAAGTTTTAAATAATAGACAAAATGATAAAGAAATGTGATATAGTAGGTCACACATTTTGTGTGTCTATAGAAAGGAAGATTTTATGAATGAGGGAATTAAGGTCATCGTTTTAGATATCGATGGCACATTATTTAATGATGAAAAAACCATTACCCCAAAAACCAAAAACGTGTTAAAGAAAGCTCAGGAGATGGGGCTAACGGTCGTTCTAGCGAGTGGTCGTCCAGCTTCTGGCCTTTGGTATATTTCTGATGAATTAGAGATGGAGAAACATCATGGCTTACTCTGCTGCTTCAATGGCTCACAGGTCGTTGACTGTACGACGACAGATCTTTTATTCAATGCGCCAATGAGCATTGATATGGGCAAGCGTGTCTTAAACCATATGAAAGCGTTCAATGTCAATCCCATGGTCTATAAGGATGCTTACTTATATGTCAATGATGCTTATGCTTACAAAGTCAAATATGAATCAAGACTGGGACGCTTGAAAGTCTGTGAAGTGGATGATCTTGAAGCATATTTAACTTGGCAGCCAAATAAGATCTTAACATCTGGTGATCCTGAATATTTACAGGAAAATTATCAATTGATGATGGCACCGTTTAAGGATCAGCTCAGCTGCATGTTTACGGCTGACTTCTATTTTGAATTTACCGCGCAGGGCGTTGATAAAGCGAGAGCGTTAAAAGTCGCTTTAAATAAGTTAGGCTATACAAATGAAAACTGTATTGCCTTTGGTGATGCTCAAAACGATCTGTCAATCATCAACTTTGCTAAAGTTGGTGTAGCGATGGGCAATGCCACTGATGAAGTGAAGGCGGCTGCGGATGAGGTCACTCTTGATAACAATCATGATGGCATCTATGAAGCGCTGATCAAGCATATTCCGGAATTGGCTTAGTTCTTTTTGAAAGTTTTCATTGTCGAGATGAAAACGATACTATATACTAGATACGATATTAGGAGACAAACTATGAAAAAATTGCGCAGTCTGATGATGGACGGGGAAGAATTCTTAGTCATCGGTGTCTTTGATGTTGATGATCAGGATTACATTGCTCTTGTCAAAGATCAGAATATTTATCTTTATCGTTATCTTGAACATGATGATGGAACATTTGAAGCTTTTGATATTGAAGATGATCAGGAGTTTCAGAATGTTGTTGAAGAATTCGAATATATTGAAAATAATCAGCTTTGGGATTAAGGTCCTAAGGCTTTTCTTATGTTTGGAAAGTTTTAGGAAATGAGAAGAAATGGTTGCATTCATTATGCTCATGGGTATAATATTTAGGTACCTAATCATTAGGGACCTAAAATTTAGGGACCTAAACATTATAGGAAAGGATGTGACAGAATGATCGATCAGGATCAGAGAGATCTCTATGGCTTTTTTCGAAAAGCAGGACGTTTTCTCTATGATTATACCGGCGGCAAGTCGGGACAGCGTCGAGTGCTGATGTTTCTTGATCGGGGAGTCTCTTCGCAGCGTGATCTTCAAAACAAGATGCAGATCAAAGCGAGCTCTCTATCAGAAATGTTAAGCAAGATGGAAAAGGAAGGCTTGATCGTCAAACAGCGTTCAAAAGAAGACAGTCGTCAGATTCTCATCACTTTAACCCCTAAGGGGAAAAAGTATAGTGATGCTGCAAAAAAAGATTTAGACGACATTACTGAAAAGTTATATGTATGTTTAAGTGCTCAAGAACGTAAAGAGCTTCATGAGTTATTAGAAAAGCTTTTAATGCATTGGGATGCACTTAAAGATGATGATGAATTTAAATTGTTAGTTGAAAGGAGTCGCGTCAATGACTGACATTATTAAAACATTACTTGGCAGTTTGCGAGAATATAAAAAAGATTCATTGCGAACGCCATTTATTGTCACTGGGGAAGTCATTATGGAATGCATTATTCCGTTTGCCATTGCCCAATTCGTTAATAAAATCCAAAAGGGTACGATCACTCATCATGACTTATGGTTCTATGGAATCGTTTTAGTCCTGATGGCTCTTTTATCGTTGACCTTTGGTGCTTTAGCCGGAATCACTTGTTCAAGAGCTGCCGTTGGTTTTGCAAAGAACTTAAGACATGATATTTTTACATCTGTACA
>ONFH01000105.1 GCA_900317015.1 uncultured Erysipelotrichaceae bacterium
ATGGCGGTCTGAACGGGGCTCGAACCCGCGACCTCCGCCGTGACAGGGCGGCATTCTAAACCAACTGAACTACCAGACCATAATGGTTGCGGGAGAAGGATTTGAACCAACGACCTTCGGGTTATGGGCCCGACGAGCTACCAGACTGCTCCATCCCGCGATATATACATTTGCTTTGTTATCGGAGTTCTGAGCCCCTTCACAAAGCGCATACGTATATTACCATAAGAAAAATCACATTGCAACAACTAATGAAAGATTTTTGAGAAAATTCAGACCGCCAGGCGATCGTTACTTTTTATGATGAGCATTCGTTCATTCCGCCCTAACAAAAAAGCCTAGGTGAATCCCCTAAGCTTAAATGATTTAAATGATGACAAAAACGAAGGCATCATGATCATTGATAAGATTTCTTTTGAGTTTATGTGAGTAAACAGAAACAAGATGTCCTTCTTCATTACTTTCCAAACATTCCCAATGATCACTTTGTGAGCTTTTATGAATAGAGTTGATCATCTCTTCTTCTGGAAGATAAAGCAAGTCATTGGATGGATCAAACTTAGTCGCATACTTTTCATAGATCCGAGAAAAGCTTTCATTGCTTCGTACTAGAGATAGCTGTTTTTTCTTGTCGTCCCACTCGGAGATGCAACATGGCCATGAATTATACAGTTTCTCTACTATAGCATCCTTATGATAATCAAATGGTGATGAGAGATTAAAGCTACTGATCATTTCATAATAGTCCAAATTGTTCATCTCTTCAGCCGGTATACCTTTTTCTTGATGAATGATCGTATCAAGCGGTTCTGGACGACCATAATAATATCCCTGAATGCGCTGGCATCCGGCTTCTTTTAAGAACGTCAGCTGTTCTTCGTTTTCAACGCCTTCTGTTAATGTTTTGAGGCCCATTAAATTAGCCATTGTTAAAATGGAACGAACGATCAGCTTATTCTTTTCCCCAAAGTGTCTCATAAAACGCATGTCTAATTTGATCAGATCAAAATGGGTATCCTGTAATAAGTTTAATGAAGAATAACCAGAGCCAAAGTCATCCATCCAGACTTCAAAGCCAGCCTTATGGAAAGCATCGACCTGTCCTTCGACCATCCCTGGATCATCGGCAATGGCACTTTCGGTAATTTCAATAATAAGCAGCTTCCGATCAACATGATATTGATCACATAAATGTGAAATAAGATCCGGCATATTACGTCCATCAAAGTCATAACGAGACAAATTGACAGAGACTGGGACGACCGCAAGCCCTACTTCTTTTTGCATCTGGAAATCTTTGAGGACTTGTTCGATCACACAAAGATCAATTTTATACATTAGTTTATTCTGTTCAAGAACAGGAATGAAACGAGCTGGGGAAAGCAGACCATATTTTGGATCCTGCCATCTTGCCAAGGCTTCGGTACTGGCCAGTTTTCCGGTCATCGCTCTGACGACCGGCTGATAATAGACTTTGATATAATCATTATTTACAGCTTCATCAAGATGGTGCAGAATATAAAATTCATTTTCCATCTTTTCAAAGAACTTTTGATCATACATACGCACATCTTCATCACCTGAATCACTATGACAGGCTACGCAGGCACGTTCACAGGCGGTTCTGACATCAAGATCAGAGGTGATCTTACAGACGCCGGCTCTTAAACGAATACGTAAGGTATTCTTATCATGTTTTAAATGATGGGTACTCATCTTCTTGCCATACACTTTTAACAAGTAGGCATTGATATGATTCTTTAGGACGATGCCAGTTCTTTCCCATTCATCATTTTTAACAAGAACGACAAAATGGTCTTCCCCCATACGGGCAATGAGATGATCAAAGTAAACATTACGTAAGGCATTGGCAAATTCATGCAACAGTTCATCCCCTGCTTTAAAGCCATAAGTTTTATTAAAGTAATGCATGCCATGAAAATCATAATAGATGACATAAGCCTGATCATAAAGCTTCTGATCTCGTACTAAATAAGAGGCTTCTGACAAGAAATACTGTCCATCAAATAAGCCCGTCTGTTGATCTGTGGCATTTGCTAAAACAAGCTTATGATATTCACGAATACTTGTTAAACGTGAGGTAATGACCAGGATCGTCGTCACCAATGTACATAGGTAACAAACAATACAATGTAAAAGGTCTCTCATAAATACGGCGTGAGATTTAAAGATGGCCGCAAAGATTATAAAGATCACGCTCCAAAATGTCTCAAAAGCAATGACTCGAATCGGCAGATCTAAAATGACTAATGGTACCGAAGCTAAAAAGATGATAAAGGTCATCGCCACATTATGCACGTCAAAGACCGTGCCACTTAAAATTCCCACAAACATGACTGGGACGATACAGAGATAAAGCATTCTCGTGGCATGAGCAAGCTGGTGCTTCAAAACCTTCGGCTGACTTAACAAGCCTATTATGATGAGATAGATGGCTAAAGCACCATTGATTGAAAATGCTAAAGGCGCACGAGCCATGATCTGGCTGATCATATTGGCAGCGACAATGATCAAAAATAATAAAGGAAAATACCGTAGTGTCACAAAGTTTTTCTCTCTAATATCCTTTTTCAACTCATCATAATCTTCTAAGATGAGAAGTTTTTTAATTTTCTTCCAAACATAGTTCATATTACAAGCATACATGGAGTTTGGCCCTCCCTTCATATTGATTTTCCCATTTGTATCATGATAATTTATGTCTGCAATTCAATCTTATTCTTATTTAAGTATAAAATTCACAAGTAAATGAGTCAAGGTCATAAACTCTCCATCATAAAATTTCTTAGCATTTCTTTATGACAACAGCTTTCTTTTATTCTCATACAAAATAATGTTTATAAAAGCCTTGATTCACTTAAAAAGACACAGATTCCCTGAGCCCTTTTAAGGAGTAAAAGTTTTATTTAGCATATGCTTTTTCATGTTTGCTTTGCGTAGCTGCCATCATTCGCCAGTTGAAGAAGCCATAAAGGTCATTCACTAAGAATGTGATAAAGCAAACGACAACAGACAGGTAAGAAAGATCGGATAAACATGCTAAAACCCATAAAACGATCAG
>ONFH01000106.1 GCA_900317015.1 uncultured Erysipelotrichaceae bacterium
AAAAAACGTTTCGTTAAGTCACTGTGGACCCCTGTCATCGATCCATAAAAGTTTTCGACCTGGCCATCTTCTTTGATATAAACGACATTAAACGTACCAAGACGTGGCATCATGCTCCATTGTTCTCCAGCAAACTGTTTAACTGTCTCATCGATCAAAGCATTTGCGTCCTGTTTGGCGACCGTGATTTCTTCTTTACGTTTGAGCACTTCCTGCCCCTCTTCAATACTGATGGCCGTAAAGTAGACATGACCGTCTGCCGTCATGATCACACGCTGTTCTAGCTCTTCACCATGCTGCAAGCGACGAGCAACATTGGTGGTGATGATTAAAGTTTTCATATCCTATAGGACCTCCTCATACACTCTTAGAACATTCTTATAGAAGATCTTGTCGATCTCCTCTTTTGAATATCCTTCTTGTTTCAATGCTTCTTTTAATAATGGCATTTCACTGGCATTGTTCAAGCCGCCGCTTTCAATCCCATCAAAGTCCGTACCTAGACCGATCACATCAATACCGGCCAGATCACGTATATAGTTGATATGACGAACGATATCATGAACATCGGCATGCTCAGTACCATTTAAGAAATGACTGCTCATATTCATACCCATGACGCCGCCACGCTTTGCAAGCTTTAAGATCATGTCATCACTCATATTACGGGCATGATCACAAACCGCTCTGGCATTTGAATGAGAGGCGACAAAAGGTTTTGTCGTATGCTCATAGACATCATAGAAGCAGGCATCCGACATGTGCGACACATCGATGATCATCCCTAAGCGTTCCATTTCCTTTATATAGGCAAATCCTTCTTCCGTTAAGCCATGGACATCATCATATGTATGAAAACCGTTCTCACCACTTTCAAAGTGGAAATTTGGATGTGTTAAGCCATTTTCAAAGTTCCAGCTTAAAGCGACCATACGAGCGCCTTTGTCATAATATTCCTTTAAAATTGAAAGATCATGATCAATAACGGCCCCTTCTTCAATCGTTAACATCGCACTGATGAGACCGGCATCACGATGATCATAGATCTCACTAACTTTCGTCACTGGCTGAATTACATCAGAATAGGTATTCATCAATTCATAAAACGCATCAATATGTTTACGAACAAAAGCCACTGGATCTTTGACAGCCTTTAAAAACGTAAAGATGGCAAAGTTCTGTAACAGATAACCCCCTCGCTTAAGCTTATCTAAGTCAATATCCATATCATTAGAGGCGAATGAATACGTTGGGTCTTTTTCCTTTTTAGAGACAAATCCCGTTAACGTATCACAATGCATATCACAAACGTCCATTACTCTTTCACCTCAAATGGAATGGATAATGTTTTATAATCTTCGGTCATCGGCTGTACTTCCTTGAGCCATGCGATGGCATCTCTCATTTCTCGTGGATCGCTTTCCATAATGCCCCCATCACATAACTGTACGACATCATAGATCGACTGCCATAAGTCATCAAGACGTCCAGTCTTTTCATCAGCCATTTCACTATCCAAATAGACGTCTAGATCACGTCCTGTTTTCATTGCTTCTTCTTTTGTCATTTTATTCACCCTCTTTGATCCAGCCAAAATGAACACAGGCTTTATAAATACCATCATGTTCAATATCATCTGTTACGTAATCGGCAGCCTCTTTTGTTAAAGGATCGCCATTCCCCATACAGATGGCCAGCTTTGCTTCTTTAAACATTTCCAAGTCATTCTGTGAATCGCCAAAAGCAATATAACCATCGCTCTTGAACTTCTTCACAAATACATTGTTGCCAGTAGCTTTAGAAACACCGGCAATCGTCGCATCGGCATATGTGACCATGCCAGGAGCGACCGTTATGCCTTTGATTTTTTTAAATGGGGCATAATCATAACCCATTGGACCAAAAAGACACATTGCATAGACATCATCTTTGCCATTATAACGGCCAACTTTAGGAATCACATTGCCAAAGTATTTCTGTGTTCTTAACACATATTCATCAGGTTCTTTTGTGATGATACGATCACCCATCTTTAACGTCACAGCATAGCCTAAAGAATCAGCTACGGCGATCGTCTCTTTGACAGCCTCTGGATCCATCACATTCTTTCCAAGAATATTTTCATTCTCATCAAGCACTAACTGCCCATTATTGATCACATAGCCATCAAAATGAGCGATATCAAAAATCTGTGTACGATGAAGAGAATCTAAGCCTCTTCCCGTCGAGACAATGATCTTATGCCCATTCTTTTGTAAAGCTTTCAAACATCGAATCGTCGACTCAGGGATTGCATGATCTTCTGTAGTCCCTCTTAAAGTCCCATCGACATCAAAACATATAACTTCCATAATCCACCTCGCCCTTTTATTCTAACACACGGGCAAGCACGAAAAAAGAGGAGACACACTCTCCTCTTTAATCAGTTAATTCAATTTCTTTCATCTTATCAACGATTTCTCTAACAGCCTTGATCTCATCATAACCATCAGCTGTGACCTTAACATGAGCATTATGTGGAATGCCTAGTGAAACGACGCCCATCAAAGACTTCAAATTCACACTCTTTCCATCATATGTCAAAGAGATCTCACTGTTAAACTGCTTTGCAAAGTTGACCAATGCTTTTGCAGGATCCGCATATAAACCAACTGGATTAGAAATCGTAACTTCTGCACTTCTTGCCATAAAATGATAACCTCCTTCAATAATTTAAAGTATTTCTCTACACCAACATTATATCACAGCGCTTTCAAATTGTGCGCATATCATGCCAAAAAGTTAAATATTTGTATTTTGAAGGCAAAAATATTTCTCCAAAATTTTCAATTTAAATTCCGGTTCTTCTCAGACTAAATTCTGTTCTTGAAACCGGAATTTTCTTTGACAAACGTCTTGACAG
>ONFH01000122.1 GCA_900317015.1 uncultured Erysipelotrichaceae bacterium
AATAAGAGAAGATTAGGAGGTATGATTATGGACTATATCACATTCAATAATGGTGTAAAGATCCCAATGGTCGGTTTTGGCACCTGGAATGTTCGTGGCCAAGCCGGTCAAGAAGCCATCGTGACGGCCTTAAAAACAGGTTATCGCTTGATCGACACAGCGCAGATGTATCAAAATGAAAAAATCGTTGGTGAAGCCATCAAGCAAAGCGGCATCAAACGAGAAGACCTGTTTATCACCACTAAGCTTTACCGTAATTGTGAAAGCTATGAAAAAGCAAAAGCTGGCATTCATAAATCTCTTCAAGATCTACAGCTCAATTATATTGATCTTCTGCTTATTCATGAACCTTATGAAACGTCTTTGGACATGTATGAAGCACTCAAAGAAGCTTATCAGGAGGGACTCGTAAGAACCATTGGCATCTCTAATTTTAATGCCTCTCAATATGAAGATTTTATTCAATCCTGTGGCATTATTCCAGCTATTAATCAGGTCGAATCTCATGTATACTTTCCCCGACTTGAATTAAAGAAAACATTAGAAAAGCATGGGACGAAAATGCAGTCATGGGGACCATTCACTGAAGGTCGCAGACCCATTTTCAAAGATCCGACACTTTGCGAAATTGCAAAAAAGCATCACAAAACCAGTGCTCAGATTGCCTTAAAATTTCTTGTGCAAAATGGGATCGCCGTTATTCCTAAATCGGTGCATGAAGATCGCATGAAAGAAAATTTTGAGATCTTTGATTTTTCTTTAGATGACTCAGATCTGAAACGTATCGCCGCCCTTGATGAACATCGCTCATTATTTGGCTGGTACTAATGCAACGCAAAAAAAATCGTCAGGATCAATACATCCTGACGATCATTCACATTATTTCGCAGTATCGAACTGAGCATAGTAGAGCTGATGATAGAAACCATTTTTCGCAAGTAAGCTTTCGTGTGTCCCCTGTTCGATAATATGTCCTTCTTTCATAACGACGATCTGATCTGCTTTCTGAATCGTCGACAATCGATGGGCAACGATGAATGTCGTACGCCCTTCCATCATCGTATCAAAAGCATCCTGGATTTGTCTTTCCGTACGGGTATCGATCGATGAAGTGGCTTCATCAAGGATCAACATTGGTGGGTCGGCCAACATGATACGAGCAATACATAAGAGCTGACGCTGACCTTGTGAAAGGTTGGACCCTTCTTCGGAAAGCATCGAATCGTAACCATTTCTTAACTGCATAATAAATTTATGTGCATGGGCATTCTTTGCCGCTTGGATGATCTGTTCATCAGTTGGGTTCTCTGAACCAAAGGCAATGTTTTCTTTGATCGTTCCCTTAAATAACCAAGAATCCTGTAAGACCATCCCATACATACTACGAAGATCATGTCTCGTCATGTCTCTCGTATTGATGCCATCGATCGTAATCGTACCACTTTGTGGATCATAGAAACGCATTAACAAGTTGATAAATGTCGTCTTCCCACAGCCCGTTGGACCAACGATGGCGATCGTCTGACCGGGATGAACATGTAAGCTGAAATCTTCGATCAGCTTCTGATTCTTTGTATAAGAGAATTTCAGATTATCAATATGGATTGAACCTCTAGGATCTTCATCGACAAGTGGATGTTCTGGTTCCTTAAGATCTTCTTCATCTAAGATCTTGAAGACACGATCCGCACAAGCTAAGGCCGTCTCTAACTGCGTGAAGACATTGGAGATATCATTGAATGGTTTCGTATACTGATTGGCATATGTTAAGAATGAAGATAAAGCACCAACGGTCATACCACCACCAATGACAGTAAAGGCACCAAATAAGCAGACAGAACCATAAACGATGGCATTGACAAAACGCGTCGTTGGATTGACTAAAGCCCCTAAGAACTGGGACTTGATTCCTGACTTGAGTAAACGCTGGTTCAAAACTTCAAAGTCTTTCTTACTTTCTTCTTCATGAGAGAAAGCGGTGATGACTTTCTGTGAACCGATCATTTCTTCAACGTAACCAGATAAGTCACCACGATCTTTTAACTGGATCTGGAAATACTTATACACTTTTGAAGCAATGATCGAAGACACGATCAATGATAATGGTGTCAAGATAATGACAACTAAGGCGACCTTTACATTGATCGCAACCATGAAGAGGATCGTCCCTAAAATCGTACAAACACCTGAGAACAGGTTCGTAAATCCCTGCAATAGACCATCAGAGATCAAATCAATATCCGCAATCATACGAGCCATCAAGTCACCATGAGAATGTGAATCAATATAAGATAATGGCAATGAATGATATTTCTTAAAGAGCTTTTCTCTTAAGTCTCTGGTAATGTTATAAGTTAAATGGTTTGAAAATCTTGTCAATAGGAAGGCAAACAAAGCCGTCATGCCAGCTGAGATGCCAATTAAGATCAACTTTTGAAACAATAAAGCAAACTTGACTTTATGAGGACCGATCATGGCATCGATGGCCTGACCAATTAAAACTGGCGTCCATAACGTAAAGATGATATTGATGGCTGAGGCGATCAAAGCGAAGATGAGAAAACGTTTATATGGTCGTACAAATGATAAGAGACGACGTAATGTAGACTTATGCTTCATGATGATCACCTTCTTCCTGTGAACGAACGATTTCTTTGTAGATCGTACATTTCTTTAACAACTCCTCATGAGTGCCAATGCCGGCAACAGCTCCATGATCAAGAACGATGATCTTATCGGCTCCCCTTAAAGCACTGACACGCTGAGAAACGATGATGACTGTCGTATCTAATGTTTTTAAGGCACGTCTTAATTTTGCATCTGTCGCAAAGTCTAAGGCACTTGCACTATCATCAAGAATTAATAATTCTGGATTTCTAACTAGCGCACGGGCAATCGTTAAACGCTGACGCTGACCGCCGGAAACGTTTTTCCCTGAGGCTTCGATATGTGTTTCTAAACCGTCTTTCATACGATCAACGATCTCTTTGGCCTGAGAAACTTCCAAGGCTTTTTCAAGATCTTCTTCACTCGCATTCTTATTGCCCCATAAGAGGTTATCTCTGATCGTTCCTGAGAACAACGTGGCACTCTGTGGAACGATCCCAATGGCTCTGCGGAGTGCATCAAAGCGATAGTCTTTGACATTCTGGTCTTTAAATGTAATGGCACCTTGTGTTGCTTCATAGAAACGAGGAATCAAATTGACGATCGTCGACTTACCAGAGCCTGTCCCACCGATGATCCCGATCGTTTCATGAGGATCAACGGTAAAGCTGACATGTGATAAGGCTTTTGATTCATAGTATGAGAAGGAAACATCCTTGAATTCCACCATATGTTTATACTGCTTTGGTGCTTCTTTTGTCCCTGGTTCAAAGGAAGGTTTCTTTTCAACCACTTCGACAATACGTTTATAAGAAGCACTGCCTTTGATATAAAGGAGGATGACATTAGAGAACACATACATAGAAAGTAAGATCTGGTTCATGTAATTGATCAGAGCAATCACTTCCCCCTGAGAAAGTGTCCCTGCATTGATCTTAATGCCAGAGACATAGAGGATCAAAATGATTCCGGCATTGACAATGATCGTTGTGACTGGATTCAAAAGGGCTGCAATATTCCCAGCATGGATCTGTTCATTACGCTGATGATCGACCGTCTGATTAAAACGATGGATCTCATTGTCCTGTTTATTGAACGCACGGATGACACGAACACCAGATAAATTTTCTCTCGTGATCAGTGAGACCTGATCAAGAATCTTCTGGATCTTTGTATAAAGTGGCTGTGTTCTTGACATGACCAAATAAATAGACAAGGCAATTAACGGTGAAGCTACTAAGAAGATCAGGGCGATCTGGGCATTGATCATAAAGGCCGCAAAGAGCGAACCGATGATCAAGAATGGTGAACGTGAAACAAGACGGATCGTCATAGCGACAAGATCCTGCATCTGATTGACATCGTTCGTAATACGAGTGATCAACGTTGGCGTCCCCATCTGATCTAACTGATCATAATCATAAGCATTGATGGCTTTATATATATCAGAACGCATGATCGTTCCAAACCCCTGTGACGTCACACTGGCAAACCACTGACAAACTAATGCGCAACAGTAGCCAGCCGTTGCTAAACCAAACAGGCGCCAGCCATGAGTCATCAAATAATGTGTATTTCTTGGTGTGACACCATGGTCGATCAAGTCCGCAACGACCATAGGCACACAAAGTTCTAAGATGGCTTCTGAAAGTTTAAATAAGAAACCAAATAATGCTTTAAAGCGATATGGATAAATACATTTCTTCCAGTACATGTTTTCTCCTCCCTAAGTTGTAACAATTATAGCGCTTTTCATGATTTTAGTATAATATTAAGTTAATATAAGATATACGAAAGCGATATGGTTAAATATGGAACTGAAACAATTAAGATATTTTTGTAAAATCGTCGAAGAAGGCACGATCTCTCAGGCTGCTAAGAAACTCAATATGGCTCAGCCGCCATTATCGGTTCAGCTGCGATTACTTGAAGAGGAGCTTGGTGTCGAACTGGTGATCCGTGGTCACCGCAAGATCACGTTAACGGATGCCGGTAAGCTTTTTTATAAACGCTGCCAGCAGGTCCTTAACTTGATCGACCTTTCGGTCAATGAAATGAAAGATATTAAAAAGCAGACTTTGCGTATTGGCATCACCTCATCAAACTCTGCTCTGATCCAGCAAAAACATATTCTATTGTTTATGAGAAACCATCCAAATTTAAATGTCCGTATCAAAGAAGGTCCCACAACGGAGATGATCGAACTGTTATTAGCACATGATATCGACCTCGGCATCGTCCGTACCCCTTTCGATGCTTCAAGAGTCAATGTCAATTATTTAAGTGTCGACCCAATGGTAGCCGTTGGACCGGCTTCGATCGTTAAGGACAGTATGGATCATATGGTCGATTACAAAGACTTTCCATTGATCGTCCATCGTCGTTACACGACTCTCATCAATGACTACTGCCTCAATACGATGCAGTTTACACCAAACATTCATATCCAATCCGATGACTGTCGTACCTCCCTGATCTGGGCCGAAACATTAGGCGGTGTCGCCATTATTCCTAGAACGGCTTTGACGTTCGTACAGCCCAATATCAAGACGGTCATCCTTAAAGATAAAGAACTTTATACATCTGTAGCCCTGATTTCAAGAAAACAGGAGGATCTCCCTCCGGTCACTGAAGAATTTATGGACCTCTTTACAGAACCAGATTAAGCGAATTTGGAACGATCTTCAGGTGGTAACAAGAGGCCGTCTCGATCTCTCCGTCAAGATTCATAGATGCCGGTGTCGAAACCGTGCATTCCTTGACTTGTTTGACGATGACCTCTTCACACTCGCCAAGCTTCTTTTTCAAGATCTTATAAGCATAATAAGGCGCTTTAGCGCGTGAAACTTTTGGTAATATCACCAGGTCGATCATCCCATCGTTGATATAAGACTTTGGCGAGATCTCAAAACCGCCACCATAGTAACGTCCATTACAAAAAGCACATAAGGACACACGGTCATCATAGATCACGCCATCCTTCGTCTCCACTTTCACATTGACGAAACTATAGCGACGAATGTTTTTTAAAACAGAGACCAGATATGCCCTTTTACGTGGTACTTTAAAGGACGTCTTTTCGTGGACCGTATTGGCGATCAAGGCATCGATGCCAAAACAGCCAACGTTGACAAAATAACGTGAAGCATTGACAAGGACCGTATCCACTGGCGTAGCTTCATGTGATAAGGTCTCTCTTAAGATCTTCTCTGGTGAATCGTAGTGATGGATCGTACGGGAAAAATCATTGCCAGTCCCAAAGGGCAAACAGACGACTTCATGCTTTGTATGAACAAGACATTGGATGATCTGATTAAGAAAACCATCGCCGCCGACCGAATAGAATCGGGTCTTTTCAGGATAGCGAGCAATGATCTCCTTCACGTGATCTTTATATTCACTAAAGCAGATCTCATAATCATAACCAGCCATCACTTCATGAATGGTCTTCACAAAGGGATGATCATCATACGTTTTGGCATCCGGCTTGATGAGAAAAACATGTTTCATGCATTAACACTCCTTTACACATAACGTTATAAAGCGTTCAAAATTTCCTCTCTTATAGACACACTGATCTTTGATCGTATAGCCGATCTCTTCAATCTGTTCATTCAAATTGACATGGGTGATCACCACTAAACGATCAGAAATACGATAGGCTTCACGGATCAGATCTAACTGTTCCTCAATACTAAAAGGAACGACGACGCCATAAGGCACGTCCATAATACATAAGTTATAGTGTTCCTGAATATCATGAATATCTCTTTTGGTGATCAATAATGGATCAAAACCAAAATGCTTCAAATTTAAGCGAGCCTTATAAGAGACATAACGGTTAATATCACTGCCCACGATTTGGAAACCAAGACCTAGTCCTTCAAGAACGACCGTCCCCACTCCACAGCAAGGGTCGATGATCGTATCGTGAATTGCACTTCCTAGCCCTAAGTTTAAAGCCACTCTGGCACACTTTAAGGGTAAGGAGTGAGAATAGGAATAAGGCTTCACTTCATACTTATGCCAATCTTTATTGCGTTCGAGCAGGCCAAAGTAATATGTATCCTTGATATAGGTAAAAGCCAGTTCGACTTTGGGATGTTCAAGATCCGTCGTTCCCGGAATCGGATCACTGAGCATCGATGCTTCTTTTAAAGATCTCTGATAATCATAATGTGTCAGATCATTTTTATAATATTCGACTTTAAAATCTTCGTAATAAAGATCATCATGCTTTAACAGATCGACAAGTTCGGCAACGCTCTTTGCGGCGTGGAAGATGGTTAAGCGGGCCTTGATGAACACGCTGCGCTTAATATTGAAATCAATATCGGTGAAATGATATTTTTCATAGTCGGCATGGAAGATGTTATGGAACTCCATCAGTGCCATCGATTCCTCAAATTGTGGATAATAATTATAGACATATAAATACTTTTTCATTTTTAAACCTCGTCACGATTATATCATATCCCCCTAAAAGAATTGTCTCCAAAATTGTTTGGTAGTAAAATACTTGCAGGAGGTTACCTATGATTACATACTTCAAAAACTGCTCTACGGTAGAGAAGGTCATGTTGGCAACGGTCATTGCCCTTTTTGTCCCAATGGTTCCAGCTATCCTGATCTTAGTCGCGGCAGTGCTTTTTGCGATCAAAAAGGGGTTTGTGCAAAAGGCTTATCATAATACACCCTATAGCAAGTTCACCTGGATCTTTGCGATTCTTGAGATCATCGTCACGATCTTCTATCGTAACTTACTAGGACTTGGCTTTACCTTTATGATTCTGATCTTCTTCGCCTTATCGATCGTCTTTCGAGAGAATATGACCGAAGAATTTTTCAAGCATATGACCACGCTGATCATGATCTTATCACTAGTCGCCTGTGCGATCGCCTTCGTGGAATATCTATTGATCTTGCGGAAGTTCAATATTGATCAGTTTATGATCATTATCTTCAATACGCCGGTCAATCGTATCAATGCGGTGTATTTTAACTCAAACTATTATGCGATGATGATCAATTTCTTTATTGGCATCACCGTCTATCGTATTTTAAAAGAGATCGAAGTGCACGGCAGTGCAAAACATATTGTAGGCATGATTTGTGTCATTATTATTAATATGTTCATCTTATATTTAACTGGCTGTCGTACGGCTTGGCCAGCTTTAGCCGCCGGACTGATCGTGATGTTATTCTTTGCCGGATTCTATAAGCTCTTTGCGGCCGTCATTGCCATAAGCGGTGCTGGTGCTGGCGTTTTAGCAACCCATCCACATCTGATTTCACGTTTTTCTAACATCAAGAAATACATTGGTGTTCGTCAGAACATCTGGCGTGTCGCCATTGCGAACATTAAGGCTCAGCCATTATTTGGCGAAGGTCCATTTACTTACTACAATGTCTATATGAAATATAAGAACTCTCATCCAACGCAGCATTCTCATAACATCTTTATTGATCCATTGCTTTGTTTTGGAGTCGTTGGTTTAACAATCATTGCACCTTACTTTGTGAGCTGCTTTGGTTACACGTGTCGCCTCTTCAAAGCCAAGAAGAACAATGCGTTAGTTGGTTTGATCTTTGGTCTGATCGTCATGACGATCATCCATGGTTTCCTTGATTATACGATCTTCTTTATTCATACGATGATGTTGTTCTTCATCATCACGACAAGCTTTGATATGTATAAGGAAGACATTCGTAAAAAAGCATAATGTAAAGGCAAGATGCATTCTTGCCTTTTTCATTTGCCAATGAAAAAAGGATGCAGCGAACGCACCCTTAGATCAGATTCTCTTGTTTTAAGACTAATTCCAGATCATCACCAATCACGATCGTTTTTGGTAAAAAATCTTTTAACTTCAACGCATCGCTGAGCTCACAGAAGGCCACAGACTGTTCTACCGATCCATGATTATATTGTAAGATCGTTTTGATGCCTTCTTTGACATCTACGTGCTTGCGACGTATTTCCCCGGTAATTTTCTCACCATCTTCTCTTAAGAAAACAAAATCAAATTCATCACCATAGACCTTCTCGATCGAGACGATCTTGCTTATGGCATCTGATTTAAAGCCAATTTTATGAACGGGTTCTCCATCATATTTAGAGATCTCCGTGATGCCTTCCTGTTCCTTAAAAGCTTTGAGACGTCGTCCCGTTTCAATCGATACGTCACTGCCTTCTAAGACTTTATTACATCTCTGTTTTAATAAGCGAATATCCATAAATAACATATCTGTCGTTTCAAGCTGATACATCACGCCGAGACTATTTAAAGCCGATTCAAGGCGATAAACATCTTCCTTTGACAGATACATTTTTAATAAGACTTGATTATGATCTTCGATATAACTACCGGCACTTGCGATCACCCCATCCACCGGCAAGGGAAGATTCTTTAACGAGCCTTTGTTTCGTCTGGTACAAAGGTAGATCTTATGACCCTGCTGGTGAAGTCTGAGGAATATATTTATAAGATGATCATCCACACTATGATGTGCCAGGTAAAAATCCATTTCTATAAATATAAACTTCATATTGAACACCACTACTATTTTAAACTCATTTGTTTTTCACTGCAATCAAATGCCTTAAATCGGTTCATCCTTCTTCTCCTGCTTAGCCAGTGAGAACAGGATAATATAAACGACGGCTAATACCAGTATGAAACTTAAGGTATCATTGACCATTAAAACATAGTCATAGATGCCATGGAAGATCATTGGGACAAACCATGCTAAAAAGAGCTGAAGGCCATAACTTTCGCCACGATTGGCTTTACGTTTGGCCTTGGAATAAAAGAAGCCCATCGGAATCGCAAAACACATATGACCCGGAACCGATGTCAAGGCTCTCACGACAGCCGTTGAAACACCACCGGAATACACATACATAATATTCTCAACGACCGCAAAGCCTAATGAGACAAAGACGGCATAAACGATGCCATCAAACATATAATCAAAGGAACGTTCATGGAAACTGCCATGCTTCAAGGCAAATAGCTTAACGCCTTCCTCAATTAAGGCAACACCTAAAAAGGCATCGATCATATAATACATGTGGCTTGATCCCTGGCCGATGATCATCTGTGCCACTCTTTCAAGCAGGATTGCAGGAATGACACTGATCATACCAAAAACAAACAACTTCGCCAGTAAGGCTGGTGGTTCCTTGTCAAACTGATCAATATCATAAATGTACTTAAGTAATAAAATGGCTGGAATGATTGCGGCAGCCATGTAAATATAATTGATCGTGACAAGCGGGTAAAGAAAAAACATAAATACTCTCCTCTCTTGCAGACATTCTTAATATCAAGTATTATAGCATACGGAGATGAAATTATGAAAACTTATTACAAAGACAACTTACCACAAAGTATCGGTCAGGCCATCTATTATTATGGTGACGACTCCGATTATGATGTGACTTATTATATGGAACAAGATCCAGAACATGGTGTAATTTTAACATCGACTGCACTTTATTATTCACTCACACAGAAAGGATCTCTTAAGCTCAAAGATCTGACGGCAATCGAAGTGAAGAAAGAACGTGGTCATGACAAAGAACTGATCTTAGTGACCGCTGATTCACGTCATATCTTCTACGCGCATGAATGTGATCTTGATGATCTCATTGAAGAACTTGTCGATGCCACAGAGATTCCTGTCACTTATCCAATGGATGTCTTCAACCGCATCTACTATTTAAGTGATCTGATCTTAAATGATGTCAAAGATGACGTTTATGAAGATGTCACATTAACACCATTACAGGAAGAACAACTCTCTTCTTATTTGGATACTGTCAATAAGGCAGAAGAACTTGATGACAATAACTTCCGTATTGAAATGGAGATCTTAGTCGATCATGTCACGTCTCTTGTTCATGAACTTGAACTGGATTCAGAAGATATCGATGCCCTTGAACAGGCCCAGCAGGAAATGTCTGCCCAGGAAGATCAGATGTTTGATCAGTTCCAGAATCTTTATGCGAACAATAAAGATACGATCAAGAATATGACCGGGATCGATATGGATGATTTGAAAAACAAGTCCCCAGAAGAATTAAATGGCATGCTTGATGATCTGTGTACCCGCTTTAACATTTCTAAGGATCAGTTAACAGAGCTGGCCATGAGATTTCAAAACAAGCATCCACAAAACTAAGCCGTCGCCAGACGGCTTTTTTAACATTCCGAAAAGTTTTTGAAAAATGAAAAAAATCTCTTAGAACATTGTTCTAAGAGATCATCTTTAGAGTGGTGCCGAATGCCAGACTCGAACTGGCAACCTTGTCATTACGAGTGACCTGCTCTACCTATTAGAGCTAATTCGGCAAAGTCTCCCTAGTGCTCATTGATTATAACATTCGCTTTTATGATTTTCAACGTATTTAAATATTTTTTGTATTCACATGTTAGAAATTCTCATCCAAAAATCAGATGATGTTCCGTACCCCATGAACAAATTTCTGTTAAGCCTTTTCAAGAAAATTGAATTCGTATATAATATTCACGTAAGTGAGGTGAACAGTTATGGCAATTAAAGAAAAAGCAAAGGATGAAGAAACTAAGCTTAAAGAATTAGAGGAATGGTCTATTGGGGTCAATCTCGTCAATACATCTGCTACACCTAAAGTCGTAAAGTATGATTCAAGTAAAGCGAAGAGAGATGACTCTAAACGTTCTACTTATGAGAATGAAGAGCTCACTGGCAGTGATCTTTAATCCCTTCATAGTTGAAAACGAGGATGCCATTGGCATCCTTTTTCATTTTCTAGCAGTTTCATTGATCAATCTTTTGGCATGCGTCAGCGTTTGAATCAGCTGTTCAATCGCATCACCTGTATCATCAAAATAATAGAAGTTCTTTGTTCCTTCTTTTCTCATTTTAATAATGCCAGCATGTTTTAATATCTGGAGATGATGTGAGACGGCAGGTCTTGACAAGAACGTTTTAGAAGCAATCTCTTCCACGCGCATGCCACTTTGATCTTCGGCATTCATCAAAGTCAGAATGATCTTCTGTCTGGTGTCGTTTCCAATGGCTGTCAATATTTCTGTAGAGTTTTCAAATTCATTCGCTAATTTATTCATTTCTTCATGATTCATAGTCTCTCTTTTCCTTTCTCACTTTTATCATTGACAAGAACTATTATAACAATTAATCAAATGAACGAATGATCCGTAAAGAAAATGAAAACGAAAGAGTAGCCGAAAATAAGGAATTTTCTCCTTATATATTTCTCTCATAGTCAACAATTAGAAATTGTCTAAAATACTTTGGGTATCAAAAAAGAATAGGTCCTCCCTATTCTCTTTAAGCGTTCTTCTCTTTTAAGAGATCTCTGATCTCTTCTAATAGTTCCACTTCTGGTGAAGTCTTCTCTTCTTCTTTTTCTTCTTCCTTTTCCTCTTTTAACAAAGCCTTCTTAGTGGAGTTGATGGCTTTGACCATGGCAAAGATACATAAAGCTAAAAGAACGAAGTTGATCAAGGAAGCGACAAAGGCACCCCACTTGATTGGAACAGTGGCCATTTCCCCAACGTTGACCTTAATCACTGCTTCATCTAAGGAAGCTGGGATCTTAATGATACTTGATAAGATGCCTAAAAGCATATTGACTAAAGCTGTGACAACATCTTTTAAGGCGCCCCCTAAAATGACACCGACAGCCATATCGATCACGCTTCCGGTGAAGGCGAACTCTTTAAACTCTTTCCATAATTTCTTCATATAAATTTTTCCTCCTCAGTTTCTTAAAGTATACCATTTATTTGTAAAGGCTTTCTATATTTTTGAGTAATTTACATAAATCTAACCTAAAGCAGTATCTAAGATCATCATCAGGACAAAGCCAATCGCAAAACCAATCGTCGCAATATTGGAATGTTTCCCCACACTTGCTTCCGGAATTAGTTCTTCAATGACGACATAGACCATCGCCCCAGCCGCAAAAGCAAGCAGATAAGGAATAAATGGCATAACAAGCGTACTTAATAAGATCGTTAAGAGACCACCAATCGGTTCGACAACACCAGAGAGTGTTCCATACACAAAGGATTTCCATTTTGAAGATCCCGCTGCTTTTAATGGCATAGAGATAATGGCGCCTTCCGGGAAATTCTGAATGGCGATCCCGATCGATAAGGCAAAGGCACTTGCCAATGTGATCGTACTATGCCCTTTAAACAAAGCCGCAAAGACGATACCGACAGCCATCCCTTCCGGGAAGTTATGGATCGTCACCGCTAAGACGAGCATCGTCGTCTTCTTTAAATGCGCCTTTGGCCCTTCTGGTTCATCACTCTCAATATGTAAATGAGGAATGATATGATCGAGTAATAATAAGAAGCCGATTCCTAACAAAAAACCAATCGTAGCAGGAATAAACGATAATCGTTTCATATCACTATTTAATTCCATCGCTGGAATAAGCAAGCTCCAGACTGAGGCCGCCATCATGACACCGCCGGCAAAGCCTAGGAGGATCTTTTCGACAAGCGGATTCATATGATCTTTCATAAAAAACGACATGGCTGCCCCAAGTGTCGTTCCTAAGAAAGGGATCAATAATCCAACTAACATAATCTTTATCATAATTTTTCTCCTTTCCTCTTTCCTTTATCTTAAAAGAATTAACAAAAGAATGAAATAAATATGCAAAAAAAACAGTCGATCTTATGCGATCGGCTGTTTGACAAAAACTCTTGGTAAAATAATTTCAAAGGTCGTTGAATACCCTGGCAGATCAATAACGCTGATCGTCCCGCCATGTAATTCTACGATACGTTTAACGATGGACATACCAAGACCTGTTCCTTTACCGGATGTTCTGGCTTCATTGGTCGTGACGAAGGCATCAAAGATACGGTCGCCAACTTCTTTTGAGATACCGACACCATCATCCGCAATATGCATAATGATCGAATCATTATGTTCCTTGACACCAACGTAGATCGTCGTACCGATTGGATTATATTTTAAGGCATTGTTAATGATGTTATCAATGACACGAGGGAACATGCCAAGATCGATATTCGCCACTTCAATATCATCAGGAATATCGGTCTTTAAGATAAAGCCTTTCAGCTTGATCTCTTCGGCTCGATTATCCAAGTAAGCCATCAGCCATTCATGGAAGTCAACTTCCACTGGTGAGATCTTATACTGTGGATGTTCCATCTTCGCATATGTAAAGAGTTCATCCATCAATTCTGAAGCGGTAATACACTTCGTATAGATTGTCTGAAGATACTGGTTCTCACTTTCCTTTGGTACCTTGCCGTCAGCTAATGCACGGGCATAGCCAGTCGCAACGGTTAATGGTGTCTTTAAGTCATGAGAGACATCTATGATCATCTTCTGACGATCAGAATACGCTTTGTCTTTTTCTTCCTCACTCTTCTTCAACGCTTCCATTAGGTTTTCAAAGTTTTGAACGACATCTTCGAATTCGGCTGGCATTGCATCCTTATCGACTTTTTCTGGCTGACCTTTCGCATAAGAGATCATCGCATTATTTAATGGCGCCATTGAACGTCTGATGGAACGATCGAAGATCGCCGTCTGTAATAGGATCAATAAGACGACCATCCCAACAGGAATTGGGATATATTTGACGATATCCTTTTCGGCATCCTGGTAAGTATCTTCCGTGAATGTTGGATAAACAAAGATAAATGTACGTGATTTATTTTTCTTATTCACATAGGAATACTTCGTGACAGAATATTCATCTTGATGGGCATCGATGATCTTTCCGCTCATCAGATTCAGTTCTGCCTTTGTCAACTGATTAACAGTGAAGAGCGTCCCCGATAATTTTTTCAAATTCTTATCGACGATCAGATGACCGGTCGAATAGACCGTCCCATTTTTCGCCGTCTCACATCTTTGGATATAATAACCATCCTTATTCTTGCCTGATTTGTACTTCGTGATTGAATAATTGGCATTACTATTATAGTTTTCAATCATATAAGTATCGGTGCCTTTAATTTCAGACTTTAAGGCCTTAGTCGATGAATACAGAACTTTATTTTTTTCATTAAAAACGATAAACGCACAATCTTTAAAGTTCCCAATTGGGATATCGGCATACTTATCGTCCTTCATTTCTGATTTGTATTTAAGCATATCATCCATATCCGAGAAGGAATTGTTTAACATGGATGTATAAATAAAGATAAAGCCTAAATAAAGTGCCAAAAGCAGCACGGAAAAGATCGTAAAATGAACGACGCAGATGCGTAAGAAGCTCCGTTCTTTGAATATATTTGTAAAAATTGATCGCTTTTTCACAGTATTCACTCTCCTACCCATCTATTATATGATAAATAAGAAATAAGTACCATGAAAAAAATCATCTGCCGAAGCAGACGATTTTAAATCAAATGTAAATGTTTAAAAGCTTTATATAAGCCGTCCTGATCCACTTCGTCAGTGACATAATCGGCAGCTTCTTTAATTTCTTTGCCACCGTTTCCCATAGCAACATTATAGCTGCAGCATTCAAACATGGATAAGTCGATCTTGGCATCACCAAAGGAGATCGTATCTTCCTTTGTTTCATGTAAATAATCTAACAGCACTTCGATGGCATGTCTTTTCGTAATGCCTTTAGGACTCATATCACCAAAGAGTGCCATTTCATCACGACCGCCCCAAGTATTACAGATCAATTCTGGGAATTCCTTAATGGAATCTAGATGATCCTGGTAACTGCTTAAGACAAAAGAGACTTTATTGACATCACTACGATAGAGTTCTTCTGTCGGTACATGGATATACTGTTTCATGAAGTCTTTCTTGAACGCTTCTGGATCTTCTAATGTTTTTCCTTTGCCTTCAACATATTTCACAAACGCTTCTGGACCCTGTTCTAAGAAATAGTCATTCACATACATGCCACTGTTGGCTTCCAAGTAGAAGCCAAGATGTCTTTCATTACACCAGTCGACGATCTGTTTTGTTTCTTCGACGGTTAATGACTGATGCATAACGACTTTGCCATCACTTTCGACATAACCGCCATTAGCGCCGATCATGCCATTATACTTCATGCTTCTAAAATCTCTCTGCATGATCTCCGCTTTTGAACAGCCCGTGCAAAGATAGACTTTATGTCCGTTTTCAATGGCTTGATTCACAGCTTTTTCCGCTGATTCTGGTAAATAGGTCTCATAATTGATCAATGTCCCATCGACATCTAAGAAAATAATTTTGCTCATTCTTGTTCCTCTCGCATCTCATCTCGGACGTGCTGCATACGATGATCAAGTTCCACGGTCATTTCTGACGTGGCTTGCATCTCCTTCTTGAGAAGCTCTAACTGTTTTTCAGAAAGGTTCTTCTTATATCTGAGCTTGTGTTCTAATGATGCCCAGAAATCCATGGCGATCGTTCTTAGCTGCACTTCGACCTTCATCAGCTTCTTGCCCGTTGATAGGAAAATAGGCACTTCGACGATCAAGTGTAAAGAGCGATAACCGCTTGGTTTAGGATTCTTGATATAGTCTTTACGTTCTATTAGCGTGATATCATCCTGTGCTAATAAATAATCGGCGAGTAAATAGATATCTTTTTCAAAGCTGCAGACGACTCTAATGCCGGCGACATCAAAGATATTTTCATAGATTGATTCTAGACTGAAAGGAATCCCCTTACGCTGAAGCTTACGTAAAATACTATCATAGCTTTTAATACGTGTTTTAATGCTTTCGATTGGATTGCCATCATAAGTTAAAGAGAATTGTTCATTTAAGACTTTGAACTTTGTTTCAATTTCCATGATCGCACAGCGATAATAGGTCATCATTTCTTCTACTGGGCCCATCTGTGTCTTGATCACACTTAAAAATTTCTCTAAAGCCGCATCTCTTACGTCCATTTTTTATTCATACCTCTTCTCATTGTTAAATTACATGACTAGTATACACTATATCTGTTAACAATTTGTGATGGAATGAAATTTTTTGTAACCGATTACTTGCATTCTAGCATTCCCCATTCTTAAAGACAGACTTTTTTCTGAAACTGAAAAGGCAGGTGCCACCTGCCTTGCGAACTATTTGACTTGAAAATAAGATGCGATCGTTGCCTGATCCTGCTTAATAAAGCCCGTGATCATTTGGGGACTGCCGCCGCCTTTGGCGCCGATCGCTTTGAAGGTCTTTAAAAAGTCCTGCATATTTTCATGCTTTGAGCCAATGATATAACGATAACCCTGCTGGTCATTGCCGACAAAGAAGCCCGCTTTGCCTGAAGCCTTCTCCATCATTTCATTGACGATATGACGCTGAATGTTTGTTTCGACGTCTTGTTCAAAAAGGATCAGGTCAGGATCGCCATGCATCCCCTGGACACGGCTCTCTAAGGCCTGACTGGTCACTTGTTTTAATTCGGATTCTAATTGACGTGACTTTTCTTCTAAAGCCGTCACATATTTGACGATGGAATCCTGATTGGCGGATAATAATTTATAGAGTATCTCTAAATGATCAAAGTCTCGCTGTAAATAATTGAGTGCACGTTTCCCACATAAGGCCGACACACGCACACCGCCTTTATAATTCATAGCTGAAATGATCTTGAAGAGTCCCACTTCCCCTGTCCTTTTGACATGCGGAGCGCAGCAAGCACAGACATCATAGCCTTCGATCGTTACGATGCGGACCGCTTCATTGATCTCCTTCTTCGAACGATAATCTAATGTCGCCAGGTCCTGATCACCGACATAGCGACAGGTCACCTTGACATTTTCGTAGATGGCCTGATTGACTTCATTCTCCAACGCACGCAATTGTTCATGATCTAATGGACCATTAAGATCCACCGTCATTTCATGGTCACCTAAATGAAAGCCGACATTATCATAACCATAATGCTTATGAGCTAAGCCAGAGAAAATATGTTCTCCGGTATGGTTCTGCATATTAGAGAAACGATAGGCCCAGTCGATCTGTCCATTGACATGATCACCGACTTGAAAAGCATTCTTTTCCATAGAATGCATGATCACGCCATGATCGATCTGAACATCTTTGACCTTGACACCATTGATCGTGCCTCGATCAGGTGTCTGTCCGCCTTCTTCTGGAAAGAAGAGCGTCTGATCTAGGATCAGAGCATCATCCTTCACTGCGACGACAACGGCAGAAAATTCTTTTTCATAAGGATAGTCATCATAGAGTTTGATTGTTTCCATTCTTGCCTCCTGAAAGATCTAAGCATGTTCCTTTAAATAATCTTTAATGATCTCACGTTCATCCATTGGATATTTCTTGCCTTTGATCTCCTGATACGTTTCATGACCTTTACCGGCTAAAACGATGATATCACCTTTTTCTCCATGATCTAAAGCATAGTAGATGGCTTCACGACGATCAGGAATTTCAATATATTTTCCATCCGTCTTTTTCATGCCCGTCTCAATATCATGGATAATATCCATTGGCTCTTCAAAACGAGGGTTATCTGATGTGATGATCGTGAAATCCGCTAATTTTCCAGAGACTTCCCCCATATCATAACGGCGCAGCTTTGAACGGTTACCGCCACAGCCAAATAAGGCGATCAAACGATGAGGATGATATTCCTTCAACGTCGAAAGCAGACTTTCTAGAGCCATTGCATTATGGGCATAGTCGATCATAACGGTAAAGTCATCAGAGACTTTGACCATTTCAATACGACCTTTGGCTTTGGCATGAAGTAAAGCTTCCTGCATATCATTTTCATGAACATGGAAATGACGGCAGATCGCAATTGCGGTCAAGGCATTATAAACACTGAAACGTCCTGGTGTTGGCACTTCAATATGCATAGATAATTTTCCAGTGACATCAAAAGCAATACCAAGTTCGCCAGGTTTTGTGACTAACTCTAAATGCTCTGCTCTGAGATCTGCAGCCTCACTCATACCATATGTTTCTAATTCACATGTATGACCTTCTAAGACGGTCTTATAGTGTTCATCATCACAGTTGACGATGCCTTTTTTACACTGCTTGAAAAGCAGTCCTTTACAATACATGTATTCCTCAAATGACGCATGTTCATGTGGTCCAATATGGTCAGGTGAAATATTTGTTAAAATACCAAGCTCAAACGTAAAGCCTTGTGTTCGATGAAGCTTTAAAGCCTGGGAAGAGACTTCCATCACAACAACCTCAATACCAGCATCGACCATTTCCTTGAAACGTTTCTGTAAAATATAAGATTCTGGTGTCGTATTCACTGATGGAATATGACGATCGCCAATGATCATTTCAACGGTCCCGATCAAGCCGACTTTATAACCTGCATGTTCTAAGATCGATTTCACCATATAAGATGTCGTCGTCTTGCCCTTAGTCCCAGTGATTCCGATGACCTTTAATGAATCGGCCGGATGACCATAATAGCTAGCCGCAATAAAGGCCATGGCATAACGGGTATTCTCCACTCTGATGATCGTCACATCCGCACTTTCATCAAGCTCAATATCATGTTCAATAACTAAGACCTTGGCGCCTTTATTGACGACTTCCTGAGCCGCATCGTGGCCATCAAAATTGGCACCCACAACACAAACAAACATGCATCCCTCGACGATCTTACGAGAGTCATAGATGACATCCGTCACCTCATCTGCATGTCCTTTTTCTACTGTATAATCTAAACCTTCTAATAAATCTTTAAGTGCATACATCGCTAAAAATCCTCACTTTTCTACGTTACCATTATATTCTATTTGATATCTTTGTAAAAGTATGGAAAAAGAAAAAAACAAGCTTTCCCACACAGCTTGTCTTCTTCTTGTCGAAAATTACTTTAAAAGAGGTTATATTATCTGTGAAGAGATTGGTTAATTTCTCTTCGCAAGTACATCATACAAAATATTTTCATGAATTTCAATACATAAGTAATATTTTTTCATAAAATAAGAGTGAAAAATTCATCCTTTTTTCACAATGCATGAAATGCATAGCACTATAAAATATGACTATTTTATTTTCATATAATCTACAGCTATAATGAAGCTGCAAAAAGAAAAGCGAAAGGATGCGAAAGAAATGAAAATCAACACAGTTACATTAAACGATGGAGTAGAAATTCCAGTATCCGGTTTTGGGACATTCCAGATCCCTGCCGATGGGTCCACATATAAAGCCGTTAAGTTGGCACTAGAAGCAGGGATTCGTCATATTGATACAGCCGCTGCTTACTTCAATGAAGAAGAAGTTGGTCAGACTATTAAAGATTCTGGTATTGATCGTAAGGAACTCTTCATTACGACAAAGTTATGGGTCCAGGACAATAGCTATGAAGCTGCCAAAAAAAGCATTAGCGATCTCTTTAAAGAAATTAGGTCTAGATTATATTGATCTCTATTTAATGCATCAGCCATATGGTGATGTCCAGGGTGCCTGGAGAGCGATGGAAGAAGCCAAAGCAGAAGGCAAAGTCCGTTCTATTGGTGTATGTAATATGTCCCCAAAGATCTATCAGGAAAATGTTCCTCACTTTGCGACAAAACCTTCAGTCAATCAGATCCAGTTCAACCCATTCAACCAGCAGAAACCTATCCGTGAATTCATGGCCAAAGATGGTGTGCATCTTGAAGCCTGGGGTCCACTTGGTGAAGGCAATAAGGATCTTTTAACAAACCCAGTCATCACAAAATTAGCCAAAAAGTATGGTAAGAATACCGGTCAGGTCATCTTAAGATTTGAACTTCAGGAAGGAGCGATCATCTTCCCAAGATCAGTAAAACCAGCCCGTATCAAATCTAATATGGAGATCTTTGATTTCGCCTTAACAGAAGAAGAAATGGATGAAATCAGAGCTTTAGATACTGGTAAAGGTTATGATCCTGATGCACCAGGTCTTGCGGAACGTTTAATAAGTGCTTACGACATTCATGCCAATGATTAAGACAATGAGATCTTCGGATCTCTTTTTCTTCATACGAAAAAGAAGGAGGGATCAGTCCTCTCCTTCTTCGAGATCAATATATAAGTTCTTATTTTCTACGACCGCATCCTGAACCATGCTCATAAAGATCTTCGTATAGGAAGGATCAATATTACTTAATGACTTTAACGTAATATGAGTTGGTTCACTAATAGAAGTCAGCACATCATGAAGCGCATCTAGATTATAGCCATAATCTTTAGGCAATCCTAATGGCGAAAACGCATGATGGAATTCTTCGATCGAATTGGCATGACGTAAATTGATCAGTACATCTTTCATGATTCTTTCACTTCCTCAAAACTGCGATAATGATCTTTCGTATAGTAAATTTTCTCATGACTGTAGACCAGACGCTGTGCCCCTCTCGTCTTTTTATGCATCGTATTGATGTCACATTCATGATAGCTAACGCCTGTTGGTAATTGTTTTTCATAGTTTCCAAAACGATCACCGCCAATGCAGGCTCCATACTTATAATCATCAAGACCGCCGCCTTTCCAGCCTAAGGCTCTCGCTTCATTTTTGGTAATGAAGTTCTTAGGCAGACGATCATATTTTGTTAAATAGGCCACAACATCCTCTTTGCTTGTATAACTCCCATCTTTGGAGATCGACGTCCCATTTTGACTTGATGGCTGGCTGGTGGGACTGACCGCACAGCCACAAAGCAAGAGAAGCGCCAATAAAAATTGTATCCATTTTTTCATCGTAAACTTTCAACTTCCTTTAAGGCCTGTTCACAGGCTCTCTTATAAGGTTCAGCCGCTTTAAGCTTTGATTTTTCAAAACAGCTGATGGCCTGCCGGTAATAGCTTTTCTCTTTTGTCAGATCCGCCAGCAGACGATAGGTATTCCCAAGCTTTAGTAAGTGCTGTGGTGTCGTTGTGCTGGCTTTTCTTAGATTGACGACTTTTTCAAATAAGGCGATCGCCCCTTTAGGATCACTGACTCTAAGTAAAACACCTTGGTTATTTAAGCAGCTCGCATAATCATCTTTATATTTTTCATCCACGGCACATAAGTTTCTTAAGATCGTGGCCTGTTTTTGATAAAGGGCCATTGCTTCGCCATAATAGTCTTTGCCTAGACGGCCATAAACATAGGCGATCTTCTGTAAGATGGCGACCATTGAACGTTCATCATGAACAGGTTCGATCAGATCATACACCTTTTGGTAACATTCTAACGCCTGCTTGAGATGGAATTCATCGCCATAGCGTTTATAAATATTTCCGATCTTCTCTTCACTGAGTGCTAACATCTTACGAGCCTTTGGTTCTTTCTGTAAAGCTTTCATATGATAGTTGAGCACTTTGTAATTACCTAAGGCCTGTACATCCTGCTTTAAAAGCTGTAAGTTATCGCCTAAATAGCGATGGACACAAGCCATCTTATAACGATTTTCTTCATTTTCTTCTTTATGATAAATATCTGTACGGATCGTTAGTTCTTCTTTAAAGTCTTTTGATGATTCCTCAAATTGTTTTAACATCCGTTTAACGATGCCAAGATGATGATAACCATTTGCTAAAAGATCCTGATGTGAAAGACTTTCCGGCTGTTCTCTGGTGATATGATTGATCACATCCATATACAGCTGATAGTGATCTAACGCTTCATCATAATCTTTCAAAGCCATGCACATCTGGCCACATCGTTCCTCTAATCGTAAATAATACGTAAACTCATCTTTTGGTAAATAATCAAGGGCTGTTTTAAAGGCCTTGAGAGCCTTTTCGAGATGGTCATGAGTCATAAAACGACTATGCGCAAGACCGCATTTTTCATACAGATCAGCTAAGTCTAATGCCGATGCATGATGCTCAAGATAAAGTATCTCGGATTTCTGACACGCCTGCTCATAAAGTTCACAGGCTTCTTCCTGCTGATCAACATCCTCACTGCATTCGGCGGCGTGCGCCATTTGTTTTAAAGAAATAATATAGTTACGTAGATCATTTGGATCCTTTGAATCCTCATAGAGTTCCATAAAGATAGCCTCCTCTAAATGATGATAGTGATAAGCTTCTTTATAGCTTTCTGGTTTATGTTGCCGTGTATAGAAGATGCCTAAATTTTCATACGCCTGGGCTAAAGCATAATCACGTTCGCCAAGACTTTCATTTAAGATCTCTTTCAGGAGAGCTAAACTTTTCTTTTCATCGAAAACAGGCTCACGCATATAAAGAAAAGCCAATGCTCGTTTAGCCTCTAGACGAATCGATTTCGTCGCTTCATCCCGAGCGTATTGAAGCACTTCTTCAAAAGAATGAAGGCCATGAGAACACTTATCGCTGCCTTTCATCTTAACATAAAGCTGGCCAAGCGCAAGCAGAGCGCTCGCAAGCTCTTTGTAAAAGCTTGGATCCTGACGATATTTGCCACGCAGATCACGAACATTGTCAATGGCTAAAAGACGAGCCTTCTGCATTTGATCATCGTCATGTTTTTCTTCCACAAATTCATAAAACGAATGACAGATGTCTAAATAGACAGACACATTATCATGGGTCGGATAAGCATGAGCGACTTTTTTAAAGCTTTCCACGCAATGGCCATAGATCTCAAAGGTATGAGGATCATCGATCAGATGACTGGCCCGGGCTAAATGAAAAGTGGCAACGGCCATCTCTCGTCCCTGCTTTTCCATCTTTGATCGTTCATATCTATTTTCTAGAATCTTGGCATATTTCTGCATGTAAACTAAGCCTTCATAAAGAGCGGACTCATCATGGGCAAGCAGGTGTGTGATGGCCGCCTGATAGGCTGCCGTTGATAGTGCATAAGAGGTTTCGGGATGACCATACTCGCATTCATAAGCATAGGTCTCGTCGTAATTCTTCTTAATATACACTCTCGCCTTGAGGTCATAATGACCTTTACGATTGCCATAATAGCCAGCTAACACATGTAATGCGATAATATAATTATGTTGATTCTCCTGATTGGCATCATGCTCATAGATACTCCTTAATAAATTCAGAGATTGAATAAAAAGCATTTCTGCCTGCGGATCATTCTTTTTCATATAGATCTTGCCAAGACTCTGTTTAATGATGGCAAGTTCACAATTGACAAGATCATCTTTCTGTTCTTCTCTTTCTAAAAGGATCTCCGCTTCTTCCAAATAGTGGATCGCTAGATCTGGTTTCTCTTCTTTTTCAAGATCTCCTAGTTTTTCTAGCAGCATCACTTTTTCGACAGTATTTTGTTCATCGATATGTTCAAGACATCGTAAAGCCAAAAGGTCATACTTTCTTGCTAAAACTGGGTTATTACGTTCCTGATAATAATCGCCGATCATTCGTTCAATATCAAAGATAAACGCATCATCGTCTTTCTCATCAATTTCAAATAACATCTGGGAAAGTAAAGCAATACTTTCTCCACGCTCACGCTGATACGTATTATGGGTGACTTCGGAATAGATATAATAGACCCACTGTGTGAAGTTCATCGCACATTTGATCATATTCACATCATCACAGCCATTCTCAATGAAACGCTGGGCGAGCCCTTCAAAGTTTTCAATCGAACGTTTGAGCGTCGTTTCATTTTCTAAAGAAAGCAGCGCTTCGACAAGGGCATTATTATAAAGCAGTGACTCATGAAAGGTCACCGCAAAATGACTTCTCAAATCTTCTTCAAATTCTGAGATCGTATGCGTCTTAAGATACTGATCATCAATGAGGTCATAATAACCATGCACATCATGTTCTTCTAAGCCATTGTTCCATGCCGTCTCACTATAAATATAGTAATGAGATGAACGTTTGAGCAACATGATGAGAACTAATGCATAACTTTGTGATGGTGTGCTGTCATTGCTATAAAGAAGTAGATCCTGGTCATCCATACCTGGATGAAGATCCGTTTGATCTGGTACTGGTGTTAACACAAACATCACCTCTTAGTTTCATTTTAACAAACT
>ONFH01000294.1 GCA_900317015.1 uncultured Erysipelotrichaceae bacterium
ATTATGTAAACTTTCACCAGATTAAAGATAAAATTACAACGTTTATATCAGCATTATTTTATTTCAGCAATCCTATTGTTTACATAATAATTAAGTTTACATAAACAAAAAAAGTGGCAAAATTGCCACTTTATTGTCACTTTACTATTATATTTGAATTAATCTAATTCCTTACCAGCCATTTTTTTATAAACATCAACAAACTCTGTAGCAAGATCTATAACTACTAATGCACACATTAAGTGGTCCTGTGCATGCACCATTAACAAACTTAAAGGTGCCTTTTCACCTCTGATTTCTGCTTGAATCATTTCTGTCTGAGAATGATGTGCTTCATTAACAGAATCCTTAGAATTTTGTAACGACTCTGCAGCTTTATCGAAATCTCCAGCCTTTGCATACTGAATAGCCTCAATTGCTGACGATCTTGCACTACCAGCATTAACGATTAAATTAATAACTAACTGTTCTTGTTCATCCATGTTAAATGTCTCCTTTTGTACTATTATTACGAAAACAATTATATCAACACTTCCCCCTTATTTCAATCACATTCCCTATTGTAGAAAATAAGAAAACTATCAAATCTCTAAGATATTTTTAATTCATTGGTAAAAAGATTATCATAAACAGTTTAGTATAAAATGCAACTGCATAACATTTTCCAGACATAGTAAAGCGACATATTAATATCTTTTTCGATGGTAGAACGCATCAAGTTCCAAATTATGGAGCTTTAATATATAGTTTGCTTTTACTAATATCTTAAGCTTTAGTGATCCGCTTATACTTTGGCATAATAAGATGAATATCTTATTCATCTTATTTCAATAGCCAACATTTCACTAATTTTAGTTATACAAATCATTAAATTGTAAAATCATTTGGTAATGGAATATTTACTCGAATTCCAAATATCAAAAATCAAACCATAAAGATTCTGTTAAATGTTTTAAATGAGTTTAAAATGCTTAAGAGCATTTACTATTCCATGATCATCCATATCTGTCGTAATATAATCCGCCGATTTCTTTGCGGCATCCATCGCATTGCCCATTGCAATTCCTAAATGAACACTTTCTAACATTTCAACATCATTATTTCCATCACCAAAAGCAATTGTGTTTTCCATTGATCTGCCCATTTCCTTTACTAATTCTTGAATTCCCTTTGCTTTTGATGTGTTCTTTAATGTTAAGTCATACGAATAGGGAGAACGATGTCTCTGTAATTGAAAATAAGGAGAAAGTTTTTCTTTGACTGCATGAACATCTTCAAGATTCTTACAAACTATCATTCCAATATAAGTTTCAATTTCATCTGGATTAAACTTATCCACACAAACTTCATTTTTCATCCCCCATTGTTTTGCAAAATCAATATGCAAAGGGTCCATTTTATCTCTAACATATATATGTTCTTTATTTTCAAAATAATAGTTGATTTCATAGCGTTCAGCTAGACTTATAGTCGCTTTAATTGCTTTGCTTGGGACAACTTCCTTATAAATTGGTTGACCTAAATAGTCCACTCTTCCTCCATTGCAAGAAACGATTCCAGTAAATGGATAATAAGAGACACCATCTAACAAAAAGCATTCACTACGCCCTGTTGCTAAAAACACTTCATGACCATTCTTTTTTAAATCATCCATAGCTTTTTCAACTTCTGGCTGTATTTTATATATATTCTTTCTTACTTCAATAAGAGTTCCATCAATATCAAAAAATATCATCTTTTTTTCCATTTTTATCACTTCTCCTTAATTACCTTGCAAGTTTATCATAACAAAAATGAAAAATGAAGTTATCCTCAATAATATTCACAATTTGATAACTAAAACTTAAACATAAGGATAGCAAGAAACGGTTTAATATTAAAATATCATTCAAAATTACCGCGTATAAAAAAAGAAGGTGCTTTTAACACCTTCTAAATTTGAATTATTCAACGATTTCCGTAACGTTACCTGCACCAACAGTACGTCCACCTTCACGGATAGAGAAACGAGTACCGTTTTCCATAGCGATTGGGTGAATTAATTCAACATCTAATTCAACGTTATCGCCTGGCATAACCATTTCTACACCTTCAGGTAATTCGATGACACCAGTAATGTCAGTAGTTCTGAAATAGAACTGAGGACGATAGTTAGCGAAGAATGGAGTATGACGTCCACCTTCATCTTTAGTTAAGATATATACATGAGATTTGAATTTCTTATGTGGAGTTACTGAACCTGGTTTAGCTAAAACCTGACCACGTTCAATCTGTTCACGGTTAATACCTCTTAATAATACACCAACGTTGTCACCAGCGATAGCATAGTCAAGAGTCTTACGGAACATTTCAAGACCAGTTGCAACTGATTCCTGAGTTTCCTTGATACCAACGATTTCAACAGGATCGTTTAAGTTTAATTTACCACGTTCTACTCTACCAGTAGCTACAGTACCACGACCAGTGATTGTGAATACGTCTTCAACTGGCATTAAGAATGGCTTATCAGTATCTCTGACTGGATCAGGGATATAAGAATCCATAGTGTCTAATAATTCCTGGATTGCAGGAGTCCACTTTGGATCGCCTTCAAGAGCTTTTAAAGCAGAACCACGGATGATTGGAGTATCATCACCTGGGAAGTCATATTCATTTAATAATTCACGAACTTCCATTTCTACTAAGTCGATTAATTCTTCATCATCAACCATATCGCACTTGTTTAAGAATACGATGATGTAAGGTACACCAACCTGACGAGATAATAAGATATGTTCACGAGTCTGTGGCATAGGTCCATCAGTAGCAGCAACTACTAAGATAGAACCATCCATCTGAGCTGCACCAGTGATCATGTTCTTGATGTAGTCAGCATGGCCCGGACAGTCAACGTGTGCATAG
>ONFH01000169.1 GCA_900317015.1 uncultured Erysipelotrichaceae bacterium
GCCAATGACCTTGGCGGGATTCCTGGACCATTAAGAGACCGTCTCGAAATTATCGAGTTGTCTTCTTATACCGAACAGGAAAAATTAGAGATCGCCAAACGTCACTTAGTGCCTAAGAAGTTAAAGGAACATGGCTTAAAGCCAGAACAGTTAACGATCACGGATGATGCCATCATGAACATCATTCAGCACTATACAAGAGAAGCCGGCGTCCGTCAGTTAGAAAGACTCTTAGCTGCCTTAATGCGTAAGGTCGTTTTAGAGATCTTGAAAAACAAGACAGAACATGTCACTGTCGATGCAGCGGACTTAGAAAAGATGCTTGGCAAAGCTTACTTTGATCATACAAAGAAGCTCAAGGAAAACAAGATCGGTGTGGTCACTGGTTTAGCCTGGACACAGTTTGGCGGCGACATCTTACCAATCGAAGTCAATCACTTCCCTGGCTCTGGCAAATTCATTGTCACAGGTCAGTTAGGGGATGTCATGAAAGAATCTGCCAGCATCGCACTTGACTACTTAAAGGCTCATGAAGAACAGTATGGCTTAAATCCTAAGGACTTCGAGAAACAGGATATCCATATCCATGTGCCTGAAGGGGCTGTTAAGAAAGATGGTCCAAGTGCTGGTGTCACATTGACGACTGCTTTATATAGTGCCTTTACGAACATTCCTGTTCGTAACGATGTGGCCATGACTGGTGAAATTACCTTAACAGGTGATGTCTTACCAATCGGTGGCTTGAAGGAGAAATCCATCTCTGCGCATCGTTCCGGAATTACGACGATCATTATTCCTAAGGATAATGAAAGAGATATCGATGAGATTCCAGAATCTGTCCGTAAAGATCTGAAGATCATCCTTGCTGATCATATTGATACGGTCTTAGACAATGCCCTTGCAAAATAGGTGAAGCATGAGTTATAAGATCAAAAAGGCAGAGTTTCTATGCTGTGCCGCTTGGGAATCTCAATGGCCAAAAGGAGATCAGCCAGAATTCATTATGTCTGGGCGTTCCAACGTTGGGAAATCAAGCTTTATCAATACCATTACGAATGTCAACGGACTTGCCAAGGTGTCAGGGACACCTGGCAAGACCCGTACTTTAAATTTCTTTAATGTCAATGATGAATTACGTTTAGTCGATGTCCCGGGTTATGGCTATGCCAAGGTCCCACCAAAGATCATCGCTCAGTTTGGCGAGATGTTTGAGACCTACTTCACAAAACGTGACAACTTAAGAGCTTTAATTCTGCTTGTCGACTATCGTCATGATGCGAAAGATGATGATGTGACGATGTATGAGTATGCCAAGTATTATGATGTACCGGTCATTGTCGTGGCGACAAAAGAAGATAAGCTGAAACGTAATGAATTAAAGAAGAATGAAGAACGCATAAAAAGAACGCTCAACTTTGATGAAGAAAATGATACATTCATTCGTTTCTCTTCCCTCAACAGAGTCGGAGTGGATGAAGTCTGGAATGCGATTTTAAAATATATGTAAAGGGCTGAATGGGGACATTCAGTCTTTTTTGTAAAAAAGGAGGATGCCTATGAAACATAAAGGATTACTTTTTACCGCTTTCTTAGCTGGTCTTTATTTACGTGATAATCAGATCATCAAAGTGAACCATATCGATGTCGATTCCAAAAAGATCCCGGTCAACTTTGAAGGCTATAAGATCGTCCAGATCACCGATCTTCATAATAAGGCCTTTGGAAGTGGCAATAAACGTCTGATCGCAAAGGTCAAGAAAGAACGTCCAGATCTGATCGTCATTACCGGTGATCTGCTTTTCAACTATCAGAGTCCCTATCAAGAACTGATCCATTTATGCAGCGTCTTAGCATCGATCGCTCCTGTCTACTTTGTGACGGGCAATCATGAAAGCTCACTTTTAGATTATGATTTCTATCAGCTCATGGATGGCTTAAAACGTGCCGGTGTGCATATTTTACGTAACAGCAAGACAACGATCGAACGCTATGGCGAAAAGATCATGCTTTATGGCTTAGATGATCCCCAGTTCTATACGAAGGATAATGACCAGGCGAGAATGCTGATCGATGCCAATTTAACGCATCTTGTATGCAAAGATGATCCTTATGGGATCCTCTTATCCCATCGGCCGGAGATGTTTGATCTCTACGTCAAACATAAGATCCCGCTCGTCTTATGTGGGCATACCCATGGCGGGCAGATCCGTTTTCCAATCATTGGGGCTTTATTAGCACCAAACCAGGGGCTGTTTCCCGCTTATGATCGAGGCATCTATAAATGTCAGTCAACGTTTATGTATATCTCGACCGGTTTAGGTGCCAGCAATCTGCATTTAAGAACGCTCAATCCTCCTGAACTGGCGGTCTTTACACTCCATCACCGCTAATTCTTTTCTTTTGGTCCGTTTTCGCTTATAATACAAGTATTGAAAGGGAGTGTTTGTATGTACCATATCTTACTATGTTGCGCATCTGGGATGTCTTCCTCTTTGCTTGTCGAAAAGATGAAGAGAGCAGCGCTGGAACGTAATATGGAAGTGGAAATCTGGGCCGTCAATGAAGCAGCAATCAAGGAAGAAGCCAAGAACGCTGATGTCATCTTACTAGGTCCCCAGGTCCGCTATAAAAAAGAGGAATTGACAAAAGGCATTGAAAAGCCTGTTGATCTCATTAATATGCGTGATTATGGCATGATGGATGGGGAACATGTGCTAGATCATGCACTAGACCTCATTCATAAAAACGTTGACGAACAATAAGAGCTTTGTTAAAATAGGAATGCGTTGAAGAGGAGGAGTACATAACGTTCTTCTTACTAGAGAGTCTTTGGCTGGTGGAAAAAGACAAGAGGTGTTATGGAAGGTAGCCTTGGAGCTAAATGGATGAATTCAGTAGTTCATTTCGTATCACTGCGTTAAAGTGATCAAGGCATATGAAAGTATGTAAATAAAGGTGGTACCACGAGACGTCGTCCTTTGCACGTCTCGTGTTTTTTTA
>ONFH01000273.1 GCA_900317015.1 uncultured Erysipelotrichaceae bacterium
CAACTAAGGCATATTCGTTGCCGACAAGTGCAGCCACATCCTCTTTAAATTCTTTGTTTGTACGCGGAGGTGTAGTTATATTGCCACAGATACGACAGTAGGGGTGCTTTAAATAATTACGATATTTCATTGTCAATGTCTGACCGCAGTCTGGGCATCTGAAAGTTGCTTTTTCTTCAGCCTTGGTGAATCTAATAAGCTTAATTGGACTGACACGCTCCTGTGCTTCATCTCTTGAAATCATATGATAGCATCTGCCTGCACTGTTGGAAACTAACTTGTAAACTTTTGAGATTAAAAAGAACGGCACATCAGTACCGCTCTTAAACTGAAATATTAACTTTTGAATTTAACCAAATGATTATTTAAAGATACGATTGTCTAAATGAACATATCGATCCTTGATCTCAAAAGTACGTCCTTTATTCCAAAAGTTATCACCAAGGTAACCGCAGGTACGACGACAAACGTTTAATGTCTTGTGGTTTCTGTTACCACAGTTTGGACAATACCATTCACCATTTTCGTCAAGTAAGATTTCGCCATCGAAACCACATTCCTGACAGTAATCTGACTTCGTATTGATTTCGGCATACTGGATCGTGTCATACATGTAGTTGATCAATTCTTTCATCGCATCAAAGTTGCTTGTCATATTGGCCACTTCGACATATGAGATGGCTCCGCCAGAAGAAATGTTCTGGAATTTTGCTTCGAAACCTAACTTTGCAAATGGGTCGATCTTTTCACGTACGTTAACATGATATGAGTTTGTAATGTAATCATGATCAGTGACATCTTTTACGATTCCAAATCTACGTTTTAATGTTTTGGCAAACTTGTAAGTTGTAGATTCAGCTGGTGTACCATATAAGGCAAAGCCTAAGCCAGTCTTAGCTTTCCAAGTATCAACGGCTTCTCTTAATCTCTTCATGATGGCTGTTGCTAATTCATCACCTTCACGAGTTGTATGTGATTTACCAAGTAAAGCGACAACACATTCGTATAAACCAATGTAACCTAAAGAAATTGTAGAATAACGAGAATCTAATAACTTATCGATCGTTTCACCTGGCTGAAGTCTTGCTAAAGCACCATACTGCCAATGGATAGGGGATACATCAGAAACTGTACCCTTTAAGTTTTCATGTCTTAACATTAAGGCTTCATAACATAAATCAAGACGTTCATCTAAGATCTTCCAGAAATTATTTAAATCACCACGAGCTGATAAGCCGACATCAGTTAAGTTTAATGTCACAACGCCCTGGTTGAAACGACCATACCAGATGTAGTTACCATTTTCATCCTTGTAAGGAGAAAGGAATGAACGACATCCCATTGGTCCAAAGACCTGACCTTCATAGTTCTGCTTCATGATCTTCGCAGAGATGAAGTCTGGCATCATACGTTTAGAGACGCATTTTACAGCCATATCCGTTAAGTAGCGATATTTTGAATCATCAGGAACGTTATTTTCATCTAAGACATATAATAATTTAGGGAAGGCTGGAGTGACATAAGCACCAACTGGGTTCTTCATACCCTGATATCTCTGTCTTAAGACTTCTTCAATAAGCATTGCTGTTTCTTCAGTATATTCTGGTTCTTCATTTAAATACATGAAGATCGATAAGAATGGAGCCTGACCATTTGTTGTTGAAAAAGTATTGATCTGATACTGAATCGTCTGAACAGCGGCTTTGATTTCATCCTTTAATCTCTTCTTGGCAATCTTTTCAATCTGTTCATCAGTGTAGCTGATGCCAACTTCTTTTCCTTCATTAATAACAGCTTTCTTATGCTTGTTATAAGAAACTCTAACGAATGGAGCTAAGTGTGCAAGAGAGATCGTCTGTCCACCGTACTGACCGCAGGCCACCTGCTGGACGATCTGTGTGGCAATGGTTGCTGCTGTCTGTAATGATTTAGGTGTTTCAATCAACTTACCATTAATAACAGTACCGTTCTTGAACATATCTTTTAAGTTAACTAAGCAGCAGTTGACCATTTTCTGAATGAAGTAATCCATATCATGGAAGTGGATGATGCCGTCATCATGAGCCTGTACGATCTTTGTTGGTAACATCATACGACGACAGTAGTCGCGTGAGAATTCACCGGCGATCAAGTCACGCTGTGTTGCTAAAACAGTGGCATCTTTATTAGAGTTTTCATCCATGGCTTCTTTATTCGTCTGTTTAACGATGCCATAGATCTCTTTATCGATGGTATTTTCTTCTCTCTGGAATTCTCTGACCTTACGATAGCCTTCGTAAGATTTAGCGGTTAAGACAGCTCCTTTATCAATTAACTTTTCGAAGACCTGACCTTCGATACGGGTAATATCGATCGTCTTCGCACCATTGCTGATGTGCCAGTCTTCAATTTCCTGGGCGATGTCTTTGGCAATCTGTTCATCGATGATGCCGCTGCCGTAGCGCATCGCTTTTAAAATGGCTTTTTCAATCTTTGTCTTATCAAATGGGACTCTTGATTTATCTCTTTTAATAACTTCCATCATATCGTGATCCTCCTGAATTTTTATTGATATAGTGGTATATTTAATATTTATACTTAAAATGAAACAGCCCTGGGTGTTCCTCCCTGACTGCTACATACATTTAAACGCATGTTAGTTGAAAATGCAACCATTTTATAGAATTGTTTAAAAATTGGCCTCAAAAAAGTAAGCGTTTTAGTTTTGGACATTGACATAAAATTGTCTAATTATGCCTTAAATTGGGCAATTTAGGCGTTTTAAAAAATAAAATTCGAAGCATTGGTGTTGAATCTCAAAATATTTCGTTTTAGAATGTCAGTTGTAAAGATTGGAAAGGCGGTAGTATATTACTATGAAAACTATGGAGAATATTTCTCATGCAGCACAGCGCCGTGCGATGAGTTTAATAATCGATCAGGTTCTTAAAGGTGTAAGAAAAGATCGAAACAAAGAATATTTAAAGTTAGTCGATATGGGAGAAAAGTTCTTTGGCGATGCCTTCACTGCAGAACAGTATCAGGCTGCTAGAGATGCAATCAACGATCCAAACAATCGCTGGATCAACTTTATTAACCAGGTCATCGATGAAACTGATCCACATGTCGCTAAGATGACAGCTTTAAACTTAGGTTATGAAGCTTTCTTTAGAGGCACTAAGACGATTCGTAGAAATCGTGAAAAGTATAAATGTAACATTCCTTGGTTGATCTTATTCGATCCAACCACTGCATGTAACATGCATTGTATCGGATGCTGGTCAGGCACTTATGGTCATAAGTACAACTTAACATTCGATGAAATGGACAAGATCGTCACTGAAGGTAAAGAATTAGGCGTATACCTTTATATGATGACTGGTGGGGAACCACTTGTTCGTAAGAAAGATATCTTAAAGTTAGCTGAAAAGCATAACGACTGTGAATTCGCATTATACACAAACTCTACTTTAATTGATGATGATTTCTGTAAGGAAGTTGTTCGTTTAGGTAACTTAACATTCTTATTATCAATTGAAGGTTCAGAAGAAACAAACGATGCTCGTCGTGGAGCTGGTCATTACCATGCTGTTACAACAGCTATGGATCTCTTAAAGAAGTATGGTATCATCTTCGGTACATCTGTATGTTATACAAGTCAGAATATCGATGCTGTTACAAGTGATGACTTCTTCAAGTTCATTTCAGAAAAGGGCGCACGTTATGGCTTCTACTTCCATTACATGCCAGTAGGAAACAATGCCGTTCCTGAATTAATGCCAACACCAGAACAGCGTGTTTATATGATCAATCGTATCCATGAAGTACGTTCACCAGATTATCCAATTAACTTCTATCCAATGGACTTCCAGAACGATGGTGAATATGTAGGTGGTTGTATCGCTGGTGGTCGTAACTACTTCCACATCAACTCTGATGGCGATGCTGAACCATGTGTATTCATTCATTACTCTGATTCTAACATTCGTGATAAGTCAATTCTTGAAATCTTACAGTCACCATTATTCATGGCTTACCGTGATGGCCAGCCATTCAATAGAAACCATTTAAGACCATGTCCAATGCTTGAAAACCCTGGACGTATCAAACAGATGGTTGAAAAGACTGGTGCTAAAGATACGAACTTCGAATCACATGAATCTGTCGATCATTTACTTGAAAAGACTGTTCCATATGCAAAAGCATGGCAGCCAGTGGCAGATGAATATTGGAAGACACATAAACATCCACATCCAAAATATGAAAACTTCAAGCCTGAAAACAGAGATGACTATGCAACGAGTAAGTCTTACCTCTATGATGAATACATGGCTGATAAGAAAGCTGCCAATAAGTAATTCTTAAATAAGTCATTTGAAAGCAAACCGTAATGGTTTGCTTTTTGTCTTCTTAGGCTCTACAATGAGCATATGATGAACATGAAGAAAATAAAGAAAGAAAACAAAGATTTTCGCATCTTTGATGCGATCAATAATGAAGCATTCCCCATCGAAGAACGCTGGGATCTCGATCATGCCCTCAATTATGAAATACCAGCTGATGTCGTGGGACTTTATGATGACGATCGGCCGATTGGCTTTTATATGGCTCTGTCAGATGACCAAATGGTTTATCTCTGTTACTTTGCCATCAAAAAGGAGGAAAGAAGTCATGGGTACGGCTCTAGAGCTTTACAAATGATCTGTAATCATTATGAAAGGGATGGGAAACAGGTCTGCATAGATCTTGAAAAGCAGGATCCACAAGCCGAGAATGCCATACAAAGAAAGGTGCGTAAGCAGTTCTATTTGCGTAACGGCTTTTATGAAACAGGCTATTCGACGAATTTCTGGCAGTTATCATTTGAGCTTTTATGCCATGATCATGAGTTTCAGGTAGAAAATTATCAGAAGCTCTGTGAAAGACTGACGACTTCGGAGATCGATCCTCATATCATTAAGGAGTTTGCTGTATGAAAACAAAAAATAAATATGTATCATTTGGTCTGATGGTCTTTGTCCTTTACATGATCTATCTTTACTGGCGTCCTTTTGTGGGACTGCTTGGGACATTTGTTGGGGCAGCCTCACCGATGATCTTTGGCTTAGTGCTCGCTTATGTCGTTAATATTATTATGATCCGTTATGAAGCACTTTATAAAAAACTTTTTAAGGGCAAAGGGGAAAAGGCAAGAAGAGCAGTCTGTATTCTTTTATCACTTGTGAGTGTGTTTGGCTTCTTTGCGATCATGGCGGCGCTTATTGCCCCACAGATCGTCAATGCGATTATGACTTTGATCAAACATGGTTCGTCTTCTCTGACGCCATTTATCAAGAAGCTTTCTAAATATCCACAAGCTGCTGAAAAGCTCAAAGAATTGCAGGCATTCTTATCATCAGGAACAGGTAGTGTTTCGAGTCAGGCTTCTCATTTTCTAAGACAGATCTTTACCGGTGGGTCGACGATCTTTAAAAAAGTCACGGACATTTTAAGTTCGATCGTCTCTGTTTTTGCAACAATCTTATTTGGCTTTATCTTTTCCCTTTATTTACTTGGCGGAAAAGAACGTTTACAGGATCAGCTTTGTCGCTTGATCAAAGCCTACATACCTAAAGCTTATGATCCGATCATGTATGTTGCTCATGTTTTTGATCATGCATTTTCTAACTTTGTCATTTGTAAAGTGACCGATGGGATCATCTTAGGAGTCTTAACGACGATCGGCTGTCTGATCTTACGTATTCCATATGCCGTCATGGTCGGACCAATCATTGGCATTACTGCCCTTGTTCCTATTGTTGGGGCTTATATGGGGGCTTTAGTGTCGGCTTTCTTGATCTTTACAAGCAAGCCTTCAGCGGTGATCGTCTTCCTTATTTATTATGTGATCCTGCAGCAGGTCGATGACAATGTTATCTATCCTCGTATCGTCGGTTCATCGTTAGGTTTACCAGCCATCTGGACTTTGGCAAGCGTAACGGTCTTTGGCTCAGTCTTTGGACTTGCTGGGATGATTTTAGGTGTGCCAATTACCAGTGCTCTTTATACGATGATCAGTGAAAATGTTCATAAAAGGGAAGCAAAAGCAAAACAACTTGAAGTTAAGAAAAAAGTGAGATGAAAAAACATTTCACACTTTTCAAAAATGATCATGATCTGCTTTTATTTGGCCTGATCTTCTTCGTTATGGAAGCCATCAAACAGATCATTTTGATCAAGCGTGGTTACAATGTCTGGTTCTTTCCCTTTCAGCTTTGTTCCATGCCGATTTATCTCTGCTTGCTTTATGGTCTTATCCACAAGCCAAAATGTCTTTTGACCTGGCTTGCGGATTATGGCTTTCTTGGCGGTTTTGCGGCTTTAGTCGTTCATCAGGGATTTACAGAGACGGGGATCCTCTACGTGACGATCCATGGCTATGTCTGGCATAGCTTAATGCTCGTCTTATCGCTCTATCTTGTCTTTGTGAGAAAAATCGATCTATCCTGGAAGTCCTTTGGTAAAGGCGTGATCGTGCTGTTTGTCATGTGTGCTTTGGCAGAAGTCATTAATGTGATCGGCCATCCTTATGGGGATTGTGATATGTTTTATATCACGCCTTATCATATATCTTCACAGCCGGTCTTTTGTGATATTGACCGTGTGATTGGCCGTCCATTAGGAATTCTTGTCTACATAGGCGCGATCATCTTCTTTGCGGCCTTCATCCATGAGATCTATTGTTTCATCACTTCTAAGCTTGCTTGATACGCAAGCTTTTTTCTTTATGTTTTCATGATTATTTGATAATATGAAAAACGGTGATAAGAGTGAATGAAGAACAGCTGATAACTTATTATAATAAGTTCAATGAAGATAAACGATTAAAAACAAAACATGCGCAGGTCGAATATTTAACAGCCCTGCACTATATTGATGAATGCCTAAAACAAACAAAAGAACATAAGATCTTAGATGTTGGAGCCGGGACCGGCGCCTATTCGATCCCTTTACTACATGAAGGTAATGATGTGATCGCCGTTGAACTGGTAAAGCATAATTTACGAACGATGCAGATGAAGGAACCAAAGTTAGATGCAAGATGGGGGAATGCCATGGACCTTTCTGATTTTGCGGACAATTCCTTTGATCTCGTTTTATTATTTGGTCCGATGTATCATTTGATCAGTCATGAACATAAGCTCTTGGCTTTAAATGAAGCGAAGCGTGTCGTCAAACCGGATGGCTTTATTTTGATCAGCTATTGTATGAATGAATATGCGGTGATTACCCATGGTATTAAGGAAGGATTCTTAAAACAGTCGCTTGAAGAGGATCAGCTTTCTTCTGACTTCCATGTTAAATCAAAGCCAGAAGATCTTTATAGCTATGTGCGTTTAGAAGATATTGATCGATTAAAAGACGATGCAAAGTTGCAGCGTTATAAGATCATTGCCCAGGATGGCATGGCGGAATACTTGAAAAAAGAGATCAATTCTATGGATCAGGAAACGATCCAATTAGTATTCAATTATCATTTATCAATATGTGAGCGTCCTGAATTATTAGGCTACTCACGTCATGTATTAGATATATTAAGAAAGGATGAAAAGAATGGATAAGAAAAGAGAAGACCCAGGATTTCCAGAAGGGGAAGCTGGTCGTCAGATGTTAGATCGTATGAATAAATCCCATGCGCCACTTAGAGACTGGGGATTTCCGCATGAAAAATGGCCAGATGGCATGCATATTTTAGATGCTGGCTGTGGCGGTGGTGCTGCAATCCATGAATTATTAACGTATTCGAAGGATTCAATCGTTGAAGGCATCGACTATGCCGAAGAATCAGTGAATCAGGCCAAAAAGTATAATCAGGAAGAATTAGGTAAACGTGTCTTTATTCGACAAGGCGATGTTGGTGATCTGCCTTATGAGGATGAGACGTTTGATGCCATCACAGCGGTGGAAACTGTGTATTTCTGGCCAGATCTTCTCAAGGCCATGAAAGAGATGCATCGTGTCTTGAAAAAAGGCGGTTTCTTTATGATCTTATGTGAAGGTTCTGATCCTGATCATAATGACTGGCCAGAGATTCCTACACCGATGAGGATCTATCGTCCCGAAGAATTAGTCACTTATTTGTCGCAGGCCGGCTTTCAGTCAGCCTCTTACGATAAGGGACCAGGCCAGTATATCTGTGTTGTTGGACACAAGTAAAAAGTTGTCTAAATTGAAATTTTTGAGAGTTAGATTTTGGAAAACACCAAAATTTGACTCTCTTTTTTGATGAGAATAGCCTCAAATGTTTGTAATCGATTACACGATATGGTATAATAGAGCCACGCGTAAAGAAAGAGAGGTCATATTATTTATGGATCATAACTTATTGAAACTAGGAATCTATAATGATACAGGAAAAGTACATTATAACCTTGGTGCGGCTGCGCTAGTCGAAGAAGCATTAAAAAGAGGCGAAGGTATCTTAACAGATACAGGCGCTCTTTCTATTAAAACAGGAAAATATACAGGTCGTTCGCCTAATGATAAATTCATCGTCGATACACCTGAAGATCATGACAATGTGGCATGGGGCGATGTCAACCGTCCAATGTCTGTCGAAAGATATACTGCATTAAAGGAAAGAATCATGACGTATATGGGAGACAAGGAACTTTACGTCTTCCAGGGATTTGCTGGTGCGGATCCACGTTATACAAGAAAATTCATGGTGGTCAATGAACGTGCCTGCCAGAACTTATTTATTAGACAGCTATTAATTCAGCCTTCTGAAGAAGAACTTGCGGAATATGGTGATCAGGATTATACAATTCTTTCAGTCCCAGGATTTAAGTGTGTTCCTGAAAGAGATGGTACAAATTCTGAAGCTGCTATCGTTGTGAACTTTGCAGATCATATGGTCTTAATTGCCGGAACAGAATATTCTGGTGAAATTAAGAAATCTGTCTTCACGATCATGAACTATGTCATGCCACTTGAAGAACATGTCTTACCAATGCATTGTTCATGTAACATGAACCCTAAGACAAGAGGAACAGCAGTCTTCTTTGGTTTATCAGGAACTGGTAAAACGACATTATCAGCTGATCCAAACCGTCTATTAATTGGTGATGATGAACATGGCTGGTCAGATGATCATGTCTTCAACTTTGAAGGTGGCTGTTATGCAAAATGTATCAACCTGACACAGGATGGTGAACCATACATCTACAATGCCATCAAGTTTGGTGCTGAAGTCGAAAACGTTGTTGTCGATCCAGTCACTCGTATTCCAGATTTCTTTGATGGCACGATCACTTTAAATACTCGTGTTGGTTATCCACTTGAGTATATTGATAATGCGATCACACCTTCAGTCGGGATCGCACCTGATGTTGTCATCTTCTTAACAGCTGATGCTTTTGGTGTTTTACCACCAATCTCTAAGCTTTCTAAAGAAGCTGCGATGTATCATTTCGTCACTGGCTTTACTTCTAAAGTTGCCGGTACAGAACGTGGCATCACAGAACCACAGCCAACATTCTCGACATTATTTGGTGAACCATTCATGCCATTATCACCAGATGTTTATGCCAATATGTTAGGTGAAAAGATCAATAAGGGTAACGTTCGTGTTTACCTGATCAACACTGGCTGGACTGGTGGACCTTATGGTGTCGGCCATCGTATGCGTTTAGGCTATACTCGTGAAATGGTTTCAGCTGCTTTAAATGGTGACATTGAAAAGGCTCGTTTCATTCATGATAAACGTTTCAACTTAGAGATTCCTCAGGAATGTCCAAATGTTCCACATCATATTATGAACCCTCGTTCTACATGGCAGGATCGTGATGCTTATGATGCACAGGCAGATAAGCTTGCAAAAATGTTCCAGGAAAACTTCGCAAAGAAGTATGAACATATGCCAGAAGAAGTCAAGAATGCTGGCCCAAAACCTTTAAATGACTAATAAAAAATCCGGAAATTTCCGGATTTTTATTTTAGTCTGAAATGTCAGAATCCATGACCATATATAATTGATAATCAGGATACATTTTGGCAATATCATCATGAATATGCGTAAAAAGCGCCTGACGATCTTTTTCTTTGAAATCGATGATGATATCGAACTGGATCGAATGTTCCTCTTCATTGACATAGAAACCATGCATTTCTAAGACATGATCATGACCCATGACACATTGTCTAATTTTAGAGTACATCGCTTGAATTTCATCGTTTGTCGTATTTAAGGAATAGATTGAGATTCCTGTTAAGGCAACTTGATAGTCCTGATAGATCTTCGTCGAGATGGCACGCTCTAGCTCGTCAATTTCACGAGCCGTCATCGTATCTCGTACTTCAATATGGACAGAACCTAAATAACGATCAACGCCGTAAGAGTTAAGAATTAAATCATAAGCGCCATGGACTTCATCGAAAGAAGTGATGGCTTTTTTGATCTCTTTAGAAAGATTGGAGTCAATACGTTCGCCTAAGATCTCTGATAAGGTCTCTTTTAACATATCAAGGCCAGCTTTCATAATGACAACGGCGATGATGGCCCCTAAATAAGCTTCTAGTGAAACATGGAAGAAGATATAGATCCCGGCTGCTACTAATGTTGTGATAGAAATAATGGAATCATTGAGAGCATCTTCACCAGAAGCAATCAAGGAATTGGATTTGACTTTTTCGCCTTGATGTTTGACGTAACGTCCTAAGATGATTTTGACCACGATGGCTACGGCGACAATGATCAATGAGACTGTAGAATAATCAGGCTTAGATGGATTCATGATGCTTTTCACGGATTCGATCAATGCGGAAACACCAGCATATAAAACGATGATTGAGATAATGGATGCAGAGAGATATTCAATACGCCCATAGCCTAGCGGATGCTTGGCATCAGGGGCTTTATTGGAGAGCTTTGTTCCAACGATGGTAATGATGGAACTCATCGCATCAGAGAGATTATTGAGGGCATCCATAGTAATGGCAATGGAATGTGTGAATGTACCAACAAAGGCTTTGAAGATGGATAAAAAAACATTGGCTAAAATACCAATAATACTTGTTCTGATAATGACTTGATCACGATTCATAGAAAATGACCTCCTCCTTATGCATTACGATAATACGAACAAGTGATCTTGTCAATCTGATTGTGCACAATTAAAATAAAAACACACATAAAAATGTGTGTTAAGAATTCTTAGCTTTCTTGACTTGTTCCTGCGTATACTCTGCTTCTGCTTTCTGGAAGGATGAGCTTGTTAAGCGATGGATCCCAAGTGAGGCACCATAGCCGATCGCAATGACAAGGATCCAGGCAATGATATGCTTGCTTCTGGTTTTGTCTTTAAAGAATGGCAGCTTTTCTTTGAGACCACCGTAGTCTAATTCCACAAAGAGACCAAAAGCAATTGCGATCCAGAAGATGGCACTTGAGATCTTTAAAAGAATCGCATCACTTGAAGTCATGACTTGTGCAGCCTTAGCGCCATAGACGCTTTCGACATCCATGCTATGAGAAACGGAAAAGGCCGCAATCAGACAGCCAAGAAAGGCAAACCATATAATGATACGTTTAATACTGATTTTCATTTTGATACTCCTTTGAGAGTATTCTATCATGATTCAGAAAAGAACTATAGTACGGATGATGAAAACGCAAACAAAAAATCCACACGCATGTGTGGATCTTCCTTATTTCTTAGTGATAAAGCCTTTAGCCTTTAATAATTCGGCACATAAGACACCACCGCCGGCTGCGCCACGGATCGTGTTATGAGAAAGACCAACGAACTTATAGTCGTAAACTTTGTCTTCTCTTAAACGACCAACTGAGACACCAAAACCATTTTCATAGTTGACGTCTAAGCGAACCTGTGGACGATCATCATCTTCTAAGTACTGGATGAACTGTTTAGGTGCATTTGGTAAGCCTAAACGCTGTGGTTCACCAGAGAAGTTGACCATCGCATCGATCAACTGCTGCTTTGTTGGGTGTTTTCTGAATTTAACGAAAACTGCAGCTGTATGACCATATAAGACTGGAACACGTAAGCACTGTGAAGTAATTGTGATGACATCATCATCTAATGGGACGATGGCTTTCTTTTCATCATCGACATGACCCCAGACACGCATTGGTTCACGTTCTGATTTTTCTTCTTCACCGCTGATGAATGGAATGATATTGCCTTCCATTTCTGGCCATTCCTTGAAGTTCTTACCAGCACCAGAGATTGCCTGATAAGTTGTTACGATCACTTCATAAGGTTCGAATTCTTTCCATGCAGTCAAAACTGGTGTATAAGACTGAATGGAACAGTTTGGTTTAACAGCAATGAAACCACGTTTTGTTCCTAAACGTTCTTTCTGATATTTGATGACATCTGTAGCATCTGGGTTGATTTCAGGAATGATCATTGGAACATCTGGTGTCCAGCGATGAGCTGAGTTATTAGAAACGACAGGTGTTTCTGTTTTGGCATAAGCTTCTTCGATCTTCTTGATCTCTTCTTTGCTCATATCTACGGCAGAGAAGACGAAATCAACTTGTGAAGCGACGTCTTCAACGTCATTGACGTTATAACATACTAAATTTTTAACGGCTTCAGGAATGGGTTCATCCATTTTCCAGCGACCTGCTACGGCTTGTTCATATGTTTTACCGGCGCTTCTTGGACTTGCAGCAACGCAGACAACTTCAAACCAAGGATGATTTTCTAATAATTGGATAAATCTCTGTCCGACCATACCAGTCGCACCAAGAATACCGACTTTTAATTTTTCACTCATAATACTCTCCATTCTCTTATTAAATTTCTTTTCACTATTTCGAAAAACTGAAAAGATTGACATCTAATATTCGGTAAAGGCGAATATTCAATATCTTATTCACTATAATACATAAATTGAATGTAAATTACAAGGTTTAAGTATCCTATATCTATATAAGTACGCTTTTTAACGAGACTTTGCAAGTGATCTGACTTGTCATTTCTACAGATTTCATTGTGGAAAAAGAGGGGAGTGTGCTAAAATTAAACTAGAACCGTATAAGCGTATTTAAAAAGGCGTTCTGAAAGACATCATTTTTTGAGTTCTGCTACAATGAAGTCACAGAAGGAGTGATACACATGTTAAAGAACTATTTAGAAATGATGAATATGACTTTAGAAGATATGAAGGATTACATTTACGAGATCGATGATCATGATTTAAGTGATGATCTTGAACAGTGTTTCTTAGTCAAACAGTTTAGAATGATGGTTGAAGAACGTCATGATGAATTTGTCGCCAAAGCTATTCTTGCTTTAATGAAAGCCAAAGGCTTTTCGGCCATTGAACATCATTTGATCATGATCAATTATTTCTTTGGTGATGATGCGCGTGTCATCACTTGTAAGAGAACTATTAAAAGATTAGTTTTATCATTAGATGATCCACTCAATGAATATCGTTTATTAAGACATATTATGGATCTTGATCATGCGTCATTGATTCGAGCTTTAGTCGATGGTCATCATATGAATAAAGAACAGGCTGCATTCTGTAACTTGGTCGAAGATGATGATGAAGAGGCTTATGATTATCTGATCTCACTTGATCATGAACCAAGTCAGTCTTTATTAGAATACTATAGCTCATATTCTTTAATGGGCTACTTAGCTTTAAAGAGACATTACAGACAGACAACACGCTTAGCGTTATCTTTTAACTAATGGGAGGTGCCCTTATGGGAGAGGATATGTATCGTGTCATGAAAGTGATGATGTCATCACCAACGAAGACGATTCGTGGCAAGGACATTCAGAAAACTTTGGAAGAAGAAGGCTATCATTATGATATTAAGACGATCTATAACTTCTTACGCCAGCTCAATGGCTTCTTTAACGAGCTGCTTCATGATGATATGTTTGAATCGGTGCATGGCGTAGGCTGGCGTATTCGCAAAGAATTCTTTGATGATCGTGAGCTGCAGATGCTTATTGATGCCTTAGAATATAATGGTGATATTTCGGTCAATGATCGTCAGGCGATCACCGATAAGCTTTCTAGCTTTTCGTCGGCCCGACAGAAAGAATTATTACAAATTGAAAGTGAGCAGGAAGGAGAAGAGAAGAACTTCTCCCTGCTTTTGAATTTACGTACGATCAATAAGGCCATCAGAGAACAGAAAACGATTCTTTTCAATTATGTCGACTTTGATGCGGATCCTAAAACAAGCAAGCCGGTCGAAGTGGAGTCGACAAATGGGAATGCCATCTTTTATGATGTGAGCCGTAAGAATACGGATTATGTCGTCTCACCTTATAAAGTGATGATCCATGGCCAACACTATTATATGATCGGCAACTTTGTGAAAGAAGATGTGGATCAGATCCGTTATTATCGTTTAGATCGTATGAGAAGAATTCGTATTTCTAAATATAAGTATGCGGATAAAAGTATGGAGATCGATATGGACGAATATGCCAAAAGCGTCTTTGCTAAGCAGCGTACGATCACCTTAGTCATGAATTTTAAAAAAGATCTCTTTCGAGAGATGGTTTCTCATTTTGGGGATGACTTTGTCGTGACGAAAGGACAGGATCAGACGTACAAAGCCATCATTTCTGATGTTCCTTATTCAGGTGATCTGATCAACTGGATCCTGATGTTAGGTGAAAAAGTCCAGATCTTAGGCCCTGCTGATCTCAAAGAGGAAGTGAAGGGCAAGATCAAGGAATCTTATGAACATTATCAAGAAGATGACATGGTCGAATGAAAAAGATCTGACCATTGCGGATCCTTTTGAATTCGATATAATATAGAGAGAGTAGATTCGGAAACTAAATAGAATTTGTATTCTATCTGTATGATTTGAAGAGGAAATGTTCAACTGCTTCACTTCTGAAAGCAGACTGGCTAAAAAAGAGCATGACGAAAAGAACTTTCTGCGGGTGCAAAAAATTCTATATTAAAAGTATATCAACAAGTTCTATA
>ONFH01000107.1 GCA_900317015.1 uncultured Erysipelotrichaceae bacterium
AAGATAAGAATATGAAAACAGTGTAAAACAATACTATCTCAACATGCTAGGCTAGTACTGTTTTACACAGGAATTGGTAAAGACCCTCTTTTTTCTTGAAGCAAAAAAAGAGGCGAAATGCCTCTTATCCAAATTTCTGATGATTTTTTTCCTTTTCGACGTAAAGAGCAGAATCGGCATGATCAAACAATGCTTGAAGATCTAATTCCTCCGTGATCTCAAATTCCACATAGCCAATGGAGGCATTGATCCGGTAGTCTTTGCATTTCAGTTTATTAAAGTCATCAAAACGCTGCTTGATTCTTATTGAATTCATCTCTTTCTCACGATGAGGCATGATGGCGAAGGCCGCAAACTCATCACCGCCAAAACGAGCCACAAGATCGGTCACGCGGAAACTATTACGTAAGACTTCAGCCACTTTATTGATCGCAAAGTCCCCTTCATTATGTCCATACGTATCATTGATGACTTTTAAACGATCAAGATCAATATAGTAGAGATACGCATGCATACCATGATAGACATGAAATAATTCATTCATCTTTCGTAAGAAGCCACGACGATTTAACAGTCCTGTCAATTCATCATAATCCGCTTCATGCTTTAATGCTTCATTATATTGTTCGATCAGATTTAAACGCTGTTTATTGACTGAAAGCAAGTTAAGGTACTTCGTCGCTAAACCAAGGCTCTCAGCGGTCAGACAGGCTTCTTCTAACTGCTCCTCATGACATTCTAAAAGGACGAAGCCAAGGAGTTCATAACCGGCATAGAGTGCACACATCGTACACGTATGGCCGCCATCATCAAGTGGTTTTAACATTGACTCTGGTTCACGTTTTTCAAAATCGTAATTCTTGATCTCATCACCAATAAACTCAGCCTTTATGAATAATTCATGAGGGGTATAGTCCTTGATGGGGAATGGTTCATCTAAATAATAGAATGAAGCGTAGCCAAAACCAAGGGAATGAACGCACTTCATCATCTCCTGGAAGGCAGCTTCCTGATCATTTTCATGAAAAGCTGTCAAGGCAACGATTTTGAAGACATCTTCCTGACGCTGACTTCTTGAGGCATCCACTAATAGATCGATCTTATTAATAATTCTCGTAAACTGATCCGCATAATGAATATATTCACGATAGAGCTTCTTTTTACTATGTGCCTGCGTTAAGTAGTGATAAAAGTTCTTCAATTTCTCATGAAAGCTCGTATAAGAGAAATAATTACAATATGCATATTTCTTCATGATCTTACGAATGATCTTTTCCCCATTTTTAGGATGTTCATCATGAAGCAGATCATCGGCCACTTTGACTAAGGCATGGATCAGATCATACAGTTCTTCATGATCTGAAACGACACATGAAGTGTAAATATATTCGGTGATCTCATCGACTGGCAGTTCCTTCTTTGATGTTAATTCCAACATGCGCCAGTCTTCCAAAAGGAAGTTCTCTTCACAAGAACGACGACGGATCATGGTGGTTGGATAAGTCGTGAATGATCTTGGTGCACCCTGGATGATATTCACAAGTTCGACCGCTGCTTCATAGCCAAGACGATAATAATCGACACCGATCGTCGATAAGGCAGGATCCATCAAGCGTGAGATGGGAAGATTCCCATAGCCCGTCACGGCAATGTCTTTGCCAACGTCTAAGCCTTCTTCATTGATGGCATCATAGATTGCCATGGCAAACTGATCACTAGCCGCCATGATGCAATCGAGCTTAGGATCTTCTTCGATCATCGCTTTGGTCATGGCTTTGATATCATCGTTTATATGACAACGTTTGATGATATAGGACGCATCACGTTTTTCTAGTTCTCTTTTACAAAAGGCTTCATCCTCTTCAATAGCCATACTCCCAGTATTGGCTAGAATCCCAAAATGACGATACTTATGATCATCTAACAAATGATTCAATAAAGCAAAAATTCCATCATAATTCCTTTTGACACAGGGGATGTCTTCAAGATCAGCCCCTAGACAAAGCAGTTTATGATGGTCGATGTGCTGTAAGAGAAAATCATAGGCTTCTTTATAGTCATCACCATGTCGTAAGCAGTCTACGGGCAAAATATAGCCATCGATGCCCATACGTTCTAGCTGAATGATCATCTGGCAGACATAGTCTACGGACACACTTTCTTTATTCGCATTTAATAGCACAGGCACAAGAATCAAATTATGTCCATACTCTTCAATAGCTGCACTGACGCCTCGCATAATATCCCGGTGTTCAGGAAATTGGTTCTCATCAGTAAACAGCACCACATTCATCTTATCCATATAAATCACCTGCTCCCATTTTACCATCATTGACATGTTATGCCTAGAATTCTTAAATATTTTCTTGCCAAATGACAGAATTTGATGACGTTCATAATTTTCATTGATAAAAACAATATTTTTCTATTTCACGGATTGAAATTTACACTCTATCGAAAGACTTTTTATAGGAAAATCGTCCTTAATATACGTTATTTTATCCGTATTTTTAAGCCTTCGAGGTCACATAAATTCATAAGTTGAAACCACTTTCATAAATAAGTGACTATACTAGTACATGAAAGGAACAGATGACTACCCTTGATATGAAATGTCGATCCCTTTAGCTTATCCAAAACCCTTAACAATCTAGCAAATCAATAAATAATATGACACCTTTTATATCATGTCCCTTTCCCCTTCCGTTTTCTTTCCTTTTACGGAAGCTATGCAGTCCAAGAGATTGAACTGCATTTTTGTTTAGGCATAAAAATGAGGCCTGTTTCTACAGACCTCAAATATGATCTTAATCTAAATCTTCACCGTTAGAAGCGATGACTTTCTTATACCAGTAGAAGGAATCCTTACGGCTTCTTGCCATTGTCCCATTGCCTTCATCATCCATGTCGACATAGATGAAGCCATAACGTTTACGCATTTCCCCAGTGCCGGCAGACACTAAGTCGATACAGCCCCAAGTCGTATAACCAATCAGGTCAACGCCATGTTCAATAGCAATGTTCATTTCTTTAATATGTTCACGATAATATTCAATACGATAATCATCATGGATCGCACCATCTTCTTCGACTTTGTCATAAGCGCCTAAGCCATTTTCCACGATCATGATTGGTAATTCATAACGATCATAGATGACTTCTAAATAGTAACGTAAGCCTTTAGGATCGAAAGCCCAGCCCCAGTCAGAATACGTTAGGTATTCATTACGCGCACCAGCAACGAAGTTACCAGAGACTTTATCTTTGACTTCATGAGTTGTTTCTAGTGAGCTCATGTAGTATGAGAATGTGTACATATCGACAACGCCACGTTCCAAGTCAAGAAGATCTTCTTGGGTGATGTCTAAATGTACATTGTGTTCATCCCATAAACGTTTCGCATATGTGCCATAGTAACCTTTACACTGCACGTCACCACAATAGAAGATGCCCTTTTCCCAGCCATAACGGTTGGCAAGCACATCATTTGGATCACAGGTAGCAGGATATCTGGTAATACCACAGATCATACAGCCGATCATATAATCAGGATTGATGGCATGACCGATCTGGACAGCTTTGGCACTTGCGACAAACTGATGATGTAAGATTTGATAAGCCTTCTGATAATCTTCATCCGTAGACTTACGACCAAACATATCTAAGAACATAACGGTATTATTGATTTCATTGAATGTCAGCCAGTATTTGACTAAGCCGTTAAATTCTGTGAAGCAAGTTGTCGCAAAGCGAACATAGTAGTCGATTAAGTCACGGTTGAGCCAGCCGCCTTCATGTTCTTCTAAGTACAATGGTGTATCAAAATGCCAGATCGTCACTAATGGTTCAATATTATATTTCTTTAGTTCTAAGAAGACATGACGGTAGAATTCAAGACCTTCTTTATTTGGTTCTTTTTCAATCCCTTTTGGATAAATACGGCTCCATGAGATCGACATACGATATGTCTTAAAACCCATTTCCGCAAATAAAGCGATATCTTCTTTATAATGATGATAGAAATCTACAGCCTTCTGATTTGGATAATGGAATTCATCAAAAACGGCATAATGTGCGCCTTCTGGTAATGGTTCTTTCTGTAATTTCTTGCAGTGATTGCCATCCTTATCCATATATGTTTCATAACGTGGTTCTTTTACCGATCCACCTGTCGTAACATCTGTTAAAGCCGGTCCACGGCCGCCTTCATTCCAGCCGCCTTCGACCTGGTTGGCAGCTGTGGCGCCGCCCCATAAAAATCCTTTTGGAAAACTCATAACTAACCTCCTCGTATGTGTTCTATTTTATAGTAAGAAAGGAAGCGATCGTGCTTCCTTTCAAATTTAGAAATGAATTAGTGAATGATCTTAATGATCTCATCACCAGCAGTGACTTTTCCTTCACTCACTGGTAAGACGTCTAATAAATCTCTTGTATTTGTGATGACAACAGGTGTCTGAGTTTCATAACCTGATTTCTTCACTAAGTCTAAGTCAACATCAACTAATGGCTGACCTTTCTTGACATGTTCACCCTGCTGGATGTGAGCCTTAAAGCCTTTACCACCCATCTGAACTGTATCTAAACCAATATGAACTAAGACTTCAACACCAGTATCACTTGTAATACCGATGGCATGTAATGTTGGGAATAATGTTGTTACAGTGCCGTCACATGGCGCATAGAAATGACCATCTGAAGGAATAATCCCTAAACCAGAACCAAGTGCACCTTCAGCGAAAGCAGCATCTTTTAAATCTTTTAAGGCAACAACTTCACCAGCAACTGGTGCAGCAATTGATTCAGGACCAGTGACTTCTTTAGGTGTCACAGTTTCAGCAGTGTTTGCTTCACTCTTATCAGACCATAACATGAATGTTAAGACAAATGAGATGACCATTGCGATGGCAATACCAATTAACTGAATATACATACCACGTGGATCACCCTTTGGTGAGATGTAGTTCACGATCCCGAAGACTCCTAAACCACCCATGATGTAAGTAGGAGCATTCATAGCAGCTGTGAAAGCAGCACCGATTGCACCACCGATACATGAGATGAAGAATGGTTTCTTTTCAGCTAATGTGAAACCATAGATTGATGGTTCAGTGACACCACAGATGCCAGATACAACAGCTGGTAAAGCTAAGCCTTTACGATCTGGATCTTTGATCTTTAAGAACATCGCAAATAATGCAGCAGTCTGTGCGAATGAACATACAAATGAAGAAGCAAGAATCGTATCAGAACCTAAAGTTGTAATGTTGATCATGGCAAGTGGAACTAATGCCCAATGTAAACCAAAGATGACAAAGATCTGCCAGAAGAAACCAACTAAAGCACCACCAACGACTGGTGACATCTTGAATAATGATGAGAAACCAGTAGATAATAAGTTTGTTAATAATGAGACAACTGGACCAATTAATAAAAAGCCGATTGGTAAAGAGATCAATAATACAAAGAATGGAACGAAGAAGTTCTGTAACATTTCAGGAACAACTTTCTTAGCCCATTTCTGGATCTTACCAGCTAAAGCAACGACAACTAATACTGGGACAACTGTGCTTGTGTAGTTACCAGTGATCCAAGGAATACCAAAGAATGTCTTAAAGTAAGAACCGAAGATGCCTAATGAACCAATGGCTTTACCAGCAGCTTTTAAAGCATCTGTCTGAATCGTCGGATAACATAATGCAGCACCAATCAACATACCTGTAACAGGATTGACTTTGAATTTCTTAGCAGCTGAATACCCAAGCATCACTGGCATGAAATAGAAGACCGCATCACCGATGGCATTTAACATCATGTAGCCACCAGTTGTTGCATAGCTAGCACCTAAAAGGAAGTTCAATAAAGCGTTGACACCTTTAATGATACCAGCGGCACACATTGGGCCTAAAATTGGTGAGAAGCATCCTGAAATAATATCGATCAGCTTATTGAAGATCCCCTGCTGAGTATCTTCCTCCTCTTCAGCAGCACCACCCTGAGCGATGCCGGCAACTTCACATACATCTGCATAAACGAATGGCACGTGGTTACCAATAACGACCTGGTACTGACCAGCTGAATGCATTACCGTAACGACACCCTTCATATTTAAGTATAATCTATATGTAACAGATCATGAAATTAAGTGCCTTTTTCCAAGAAAAATGGCATGGACTTTAATCCATGCCTGATATTTCTTATGCTTTGAAGTACAAGCTCGCTAAGCTAGCTTTACTTAAATAGCCAAGTTTTCCTTCAAGTGTATTTCATTATAAAAGAAACGTCATATAAGGTGGTATACAAATAATCTCATCTTTAATCATAAAATTTCTTGGATGAATAATATAAGAAGCACCAATCCTCTCAATGTCATTAAGTTAATTTGAATGTTTTTACAATATTTACTATTAGAAGACATTTAATAATAAGTTAAGCTGGAGCGTCAAA
>ONFH01000157.1 GCA_900317015.1 uncultured Erysipelotrichaceae bacterium
ACACTTTCTTTGATAGAATGCAATATAAAACTTAGCATACTAAGTAATTTTATAAAAAAGCTGGATCTTCAAAAATCCAGCTCTCCTTTCTTACGTCAAATCGTGGATCTTATTGAATTGTTGTATGAACGCCTTTGGCCCCTGATGACATATAGGTGCTGATAATTCTCGCATAGTCTTTGAGATCAATACGTTCCTTCTCATCACAGACGATCTCCTTGGCAAAATCAACATAAATACTGGCGATACAGGAAATGACGATCTCATCTTTCACATCATTTGGCATTAGACCTACATACTGGGAGATCTTCTCTTTCATGACATGTTTATAGCGGTGAAAAAAGGATCATCTTTCCCATCATCTGTGAGTCCTCTAATATATTTAGCATTTCTGCGACACATCTCAAAGCCCTTGATGCGCATTGGATAAGGATTCTCTCCCAGCTTTTCTAAGTCCATCGTCTCTAACAGGTTGAGCTTGTTATCAATAAAATCCTGCTCAACCTTTTCACGTAGCTCAATAATATTCTGAAAATGAGCATAAAATGTCGAACGGCTGATCTGTACCTCATTGATGACGCTCGTGACCGTAATTTTATTTAAAGGCATCTTTAAACTTAGCGTTAAGTAAGCCTCCTTGATGAAATTGTGCGTTCTGATGAGATCTCGTCTTTCCACATCTCCTGCTCCTATTATTTGTCAGTAAACTTCTTGGTGATCTTCTTCGTTGTATCAATGTATTCGTCAGCGGTCTCTAAACCGGCCTTCTTATACATTTGACCAATGTTCTTGCCGCATGGATGATGGCATCGACACCTTCTTCTAATGGGCGGACTCCAACGCCTTCTTATACATCTTGCCAATGGCCTTGCCATCATGCACGGTGGTCTCTACTTCATCCATGAATGGATGTTCCTTTTCTGTTGATTGATTTACTTCTTTTTTCATCGTGATCGTCCTCCTTTTTTCTAACTGTCTTCAGTATACGTCAGTTTTTTAGGGGAACAACTATCAATATCAAACAAATTGTACGACTTCGAACACTTTGTATAAAATTGTACGGAGTATTTGATCTGATTACAATTTTTATCCTCTTTGCAAAAAAAGAAGAAGAGCCTTACTCTTCTCCCTTGTAAACATACATATTATTGGCATGAATGACTTCATCATAATATTTATAATTCAGGATCCTTTCGATCTCGCTCGTATTGGAGCCTCTGATCAAACGAATCTCTTCTGAGCCATAGTTGACGATGCCTCGGGCAATTAAATGACCGGCTTCATCCTTGACATTGGCCACGTCTCCACGCATAAAGTCTCCTGTCACATCAAGAATACCTTTAGGCAGTAAGGACACATGATACCCTTTGATAGCATCCTTGCATCCCTGATCGACGATGATCGTCCCTTTTGGTTTAGCACGATAAGCCATCCAGTGTTCACGGGCCTTTAAGTTTTTGCCTTCGGAACCATTGAACCAGGTCCCTTCATCTTTAAAGGCATTGAGGATACAGTTAGGATTATTGCCATTGACGATACACATATGACTGCCATAGTCATTGACCATTCGAGCTGCCTTTAATTTAGTCGCCATACCACCAGTACCAAATTTAGAAGAACTGTCGCCTGCATAGCTCATGATCTTCTTCGTGATCTTAGGGACATAGCTGATGAGCTTCGCATTTGGATCTTCTTTTGGATTGGCCGTATAAAGGCCATCAATATCACTGACTAGAATTAACAACTGGGCTTCTAAGACGGGCACCATTAAGGCCCCTAATGTATCGTTATCGCCCACTTTGATTTCCTGGACGCTTAAGGCATCATTTTCATTGATGATTGGGACGACATCATACTCTTTTAACGCATTCATCGTATCATACAGATGCTTTAATCGTTTACGATCATCAAAGTCTTCATGATTTAATAAGATCTGGGCACACTTTAAATGGAAGATGCCAAAGAGCTCTTCATAGATGCCCATCAATCCTGCCTGACCGATGGCGGCCAAAGCCTGTTTCTGTGGGACATTGCTTGGACGACTCGCTAAGCCTAAAGAGCCAACGCCAGCGGCGATAGCCCCGGAAGAAACTAATGCGACCTGATAACCGCTTCTTTTGAGTTCGGCGATCTGCGAGATAATCTTGAGGACTCTCTCACGATCGATATGTCCTTCCTCATCACATAGTGATGTGGATCCAACTTTTATAATTATGCTTTTAATGTCTTTTATATTCCTCATATTCCGCCTGCTTTCTGACCTATTATATACAAAATCCTATAGGTTGCCTAGCATCTCTTACAAGACTTTGGCGAAACGTTCGGTGATCTCCTTGGGACGAGTGATGGCTCCACCAACAACGGCCGCAAACGCATGACATTCATGAAGCGCTTTGGAAAGCTCAGAAGGATAATGAATACGCCCTTCGGCAATCACAGGCACATGCAGTTTTTCTGAACATTGCTTAATGAGATCAAAATCAGGTCCTTCTAATTTTGGTGAATACGGTGTATAGCCAGATAATGTGGTCGAGACAAGATCAAAGCCCATGCGTTCTGCCTGCTGACATTCTTCAAATGTCGAACAGTCGGCCATAGCCAAATGATGAGCATCATGGATCATTTTGACAAGATCTTCGATCTTTTCTCCATGAGGACGTGTTCTTAATGTCGCATCTAAGGCAATGATCTGACAATGTGTGTCTAAAAGTTCCTCAATTTCTTTTTTCGTTGGCGTAATATAGATCTCACTGTCCTCATAGTTACGTTTAACGATGCCGATAATTGGTAGATCGACAGTCTGTTCAATGGCTAAAATATCTTCTTTCGATTGCGCACGAATGCCAACGGCCCCACCCTGGGCAGCCGCTAAAGCCATCCGGCTCATAATAAATGAAGAATGTAATGGTTCATCTTCTAAGGCCTGACAGGAAACGATCAGGCCGCCTTTTAATTGTTCTAACATGGTAATCCCCTTTCTTATGAATAAAAAAGCTCTCAAAAGCGAGAGCTGATTAATCTTTTAAACGTTTTTCGATCCAGAATAAGAGATCATGGTCTGTGACTTCGTGATCTAATTCATTCAAGATCTCATGACGAGCACCTGGATATAACTTCATCTGGATATCTTTGACGCCATGCTTACGATAAGCAATATACACTTCTAGTGGGCCATGACCGAAGTCCCCAACTGGATCCTTGGCCCCACTGACGATCAGTAATGGAACGTTCTTAGGAAGCTGACGAATATGCTTTGGGCTTTGAATAGACTTGATGATGCACATCATCGTATAGAATCCTTCGATCGTCATCGTATAGTTATCAAGTGGATCTTCGGCATAACGATCAACGATCTCTTCATTTCTTGTCAGCCAGTCATAAGGCGTCCGATTTGGCTTGAAGCTGTTATTATAAGAGCCCATGGCTAAATTAGCGACAAAGTCACTGCGGTGTGACCAGCCTCTGACCTTGGCCATCGCCTTAATGAGATTCATGCCAAAGTTCAAGGCGTTATTAGGGGTTGTCCCCGTCCCCATAATGATACAGCCTTTGAGTTCTTTGCCATAAAGCATCAGATATTCACGGGCTAAAAATGAGCCCATTGAATGTCCTAACATGAAGTATGGAAGATTTGGATACTTTTCTTTCACTAACATCTGTAATTGATGGATATCATCAATTAAATAAGATGAGCCATCCCCCTCATGAAAATAGCCAAGTTCCTCTTCATTTAAAACAGATTTGCCATGACCTAAATGATCATGACCAACAACTAATAAATCATGATTACATAAGAAATAGGCAAAGCGATCATAGCGATCGACATATTCGCACATGCCATGAACGATCTGTACGATTCCCTTGACGTGATCAGGAATCCAGGCCAGGCCGTGAAGCTTGTGCACTTTGTCTGACGATTCAAAATAAAATTCCCTTTTTTTCATACAAATACCTCTTCTCAGTACTATTGTAACTGATTGGTTTTGTAACTTCAACTTAAGAAATATTTAAGAAATAAA
>ONFH01000109.1 GCA_900317015.1 uncultured Erysipelotrichaceae bacterium
ACAGATCCATCAGTTAAGAGGACGTGTGGGACGTGGCAGCGTGCAGGGACGGTGTTACCTGCTTTCCACAAGTACGAATGAAGAAGCGATTGAACGCTTGAAGTTTTTAGAGACGACGACCGATGGCTATGAAGTGTCGAAATATGACTTGAAATTACGAGGCCCAGGGGAAGTTTTAGGGGCTAGACAGTCAGGCATTCCGACATTCTTAGGAGATGTCGTTGCTGACTTTGATCTGATGAAGTTAGCACGTGATGATGCCGTAAGAATGATTCATGACTACTATAAATATGGTGAATTTGGTGAGGATATTGCGATCATCAAACAAAATTTAAAAACGAATAATGAATATGTAGATTAACTGTGATAAGATTAGGCGGAGGTGAAGCAAATGAAACTAGCAATTGATGCGATGAGCGGCGATCTGGGCAGTCCGATCGTTGTCGAAGCATGTCAGTCTTTTGCCAAGGATCATCCTGATGTGACATTACGTGTGACAGGGAAAAAAGAAGAACTGACAGAACTAGAAAACTTTAACAATATTGAAATTATCGATGCCAGAGAAGTTGTCAAGATGACAGATTCTCCATTAGGTGTGCGTCGCCAGAAAGAATCATCCATGGTCAAAGCCTTAATGATGGCAAGAAAGGATGAAGTCGATGGAGTCGTTTCCTGTGGCTCAACAGGGGCTTACTTTACCGGGGCCATGTTATTTGTCAAACGTTTAGAAGGCGTTGAACGTTCATGTTTAATGGCTGTTTTACCAACCTTTAATGGGAAGGGCACTTGCTTACTTGATGTTGGCGCCAATGCCGAAAATACGGCTGAACAGTTAAGACAGTTTGCCCATATGGGTTCTGTTTATGCCAAAGAAATTCGTGGCATCAGTAACCCAACGATCCGTCTTTTAAATATCGGGGCTGAAGAGCATAAAGGTAACGATATGCATCAGGAAGCTTATGCCTTATTAAAAGGCGATGAAGCATTGAACTTTGTCGGTAATATTGAAGGCCGTGACTTACTTGAAGGAAACTGTGATGTCATCGTTACTGATGGCTTTAGTGGCAATATCGCTTTAAAGAGTCTTGAAGGAACAGCCCTTGGATTAATGAAGGTCATTAAGAAAGCATTACTCTCTTCGACAAAAAGCAAGATCGGTGCTCTGCTTATTAAAGATGGTCTGAAAAAAGAATTAGGTGCTTTTGATTATAAATCTGTTGGTGGAGCCTTAATGATGGGCTTCTCGAAAGCCATTGTCAAAGCTCATGGTGGCAGTGATGCTACAGCATTTAGAAGTGCCATGGAGTTAGCATATACGATGGTCGATCATGATGTCGTGAATAAAATGAAAGAAGGCTTAGCATGAAACTGTTAGATTTTTTGCAGAAGGAAAACATTCCTTTTCATAATCTTGGATTATATAAAGAAGCATTTACCCATTCTTCTTATGCCAATGAATCTCATGCACCGATCCATGATTATGAACGTCTCGAATTCATGGGCGATGCCGTATTACAGCTTTATGTATCGGAATACATTTTCCGTAAGTTCCCTCAGTATCCGGAAGGGGACCTGACGACCTTACGTTCAAAGTTAGTGCGTGAAGAATCATTGAGTCGTTTTGCGGTTGAATTAGGGCTTGATCAGATCCTTTATCTTGGCGTCGGTGAAGAAAAGAGTGGCGGTCGTCAAAGAAGCGGGATCTTATGTGATATTTATGAATCCTTTATTGGCGCTCTCTATTTAGACTGTGGTAAGGATGAAGTTTTGAAGATCTTAAAGAAGACGATCTTCAAGCATGTCAAGGATCTGGATTCCTATGAAGATATTCGTGATTATAAGACCAAGCTTCAGGAACTTATTCAGGCAGATGATCGTAAATCGGTCAACTATCGTTTAGTGTCTTCAACAGGTCCAGCCAATGCCCCAACATTTGTCGTAGAAGCCGTTGTCGAAGACATGGTCTTAGGCCGTGGTGAAGGGACATCAAAGAAGCGTGCGGAGCAGCATGCAGCTAGAGATGCTCTCAAAAAGATGGCTAAAAAATAGAAGATAATAAAAAAGAAGGCGATGAGACCTTCTTTTTTAATGCCCATGTGGTGTTGCCGTACCGACGTTACGTTCAGTGACTAAGTCTGCTCTTAAGAAGACAAATAACACGATGGCTAGTGGAATGTTTGCCAATAAGAGAACTCTTCCATGCATGATCAGACCAAGACCGCTCGATAAAGCAGCACCTGTAATAAAGGCGATGATCATACCAAAGTGATGTAAGGAACGACTTAAATACTTCTTTTCTTCTCTTTTTCTTAAGTAACGTACTAACCAGCTGCCAGTCTGACGAACATGGTTCGTGACGAATGTCGTTGCCATCCCGACCCCTTCAGACTGTCTAAATGTATTGAACTGCATCGCACAGATACAGTTGATGACGATCGGATAGACCGCTTCTGGAAAGGCATTGTCAAAGATGCCTAAGAACGTGATGATGGCCATATCGAGCATAATAAATAACGTATCCCAGCGAATGATATTTAAATGCTTGAGCTTCCAGGCAATCTGCTCAGAAAAGACGACACCAAAGAAATAGGCAAGAAATGTTGCGGTGATCACGGCAATACGGTTAAAGTTTCTTGTCCCGATGGCGATACCAAGTAGACATAGGTTAGCGGTCTGCGCATTAGCAAAGACGCCACCTTTAATAGATAACGTATAACCGCCATAGAAGCCGGCAACTAAAATCAGTATGAGGAATACATAATATTTCTCACATTCGAGATAGTGCTTGTCCATTTTTTTCCTCCCTTGCCCCTATTATAAACAAGAATCTTTTCTTTTAAAGAGGGATTTTCAAAAAATAAGGGCGACTTGATTTTTTTTATGGATAATGGTACAAATAGGCAATAGTAAGAAGGAGTGAGACACATGAGCGGAGAATACTGGATCTGCGAGACATGCGGAACGAAAAATTCGGTCGAAGATACATACTGCAAAAAGTGCGGTCGCAAGATCACCCGTAAGGAATTGGCTGATGCCTTGAATCGTATTGAACGTGGGGAATCGGAACCGGTCAGACCGACTGTGAAAAGAACGCCTCAACGTGAAACTGTGCGTCAGACAAACAGCTCACGCAAGCATCAGATCTTTGATGATGATTCTACTTTTGTCGTCCCAAGAGATGCGGTCAATCAAAGAGAAAACCGTCAAAGAAAAGTGGCACCAAAAAAGGTGAAAGCCACACCAAAAAGAGAAACGATCACCCGAGAAGAGGTGAGACGAGAAGCTATGCGTCGTGAAAGTGTAGAAAAGGTCCGTGAAACAAAGCGACCGGTCGAACAGAATGAAAACATTCAGGAAAAGAAAAGCATCTTTATTCCGGAAACGCATAAGCAGTCGAAGATCGTCAAATATGTACCACGACTGATCTATGGTATCAGTGTATTAGTCATGGCTATCTGCTTTATTGTTTATCTTGTTTCGGGGACAAAGTTAGGGACAAGAGTGACATTCTGGGGGTTCTTATCGACTTTAGGCAGTAACTTCTCAAAGTTATTTCAAGTGATCTATGGCAACATCATCAAGATGTTTGGCGGAATCTAGGAGGATATTATGTTTTGGGCATTTAATATATTTTCTGGTCTGATCAATGCTTTTAATGTCATTGCGGTCGTGGCCTGTTTGTTTAAAGGCGTGTTCGCATTAAATGGGCTCGTCAATGTACCAGACTATGATGGCTTTGACGGATCGACAAGACGTATCTTTATCGTCACGCTCATTTTTAAGCTGGCCGCCTGGCTAGTGGCAGCCGGACTTGATGAGACCGACGTTTTACATCAGTATGGTCGTGTCTCTGCTGGCCTTTCAAGCATGGGCAAGTGGTGGATCTTTGCGATTGTCGTTGCAGCGGTCTTATTTCTTTATGTCATGCGTCGTAAACCAGCTGATCGTGAACAGTTCGATCTGATCGAAGCAAGCAAGTTATCTTATCGTAAGTTATTAGTCCATTGCATCGTCTATGCCGTGATCTGTTTTGTTTTATCCGCATTATTAGTAGTGGAGGTGTAGGTGAAAGAACATGTTTACAATCTTATTTGGAATTTCGACGATCTTCAATTATGCAAGCATCATCATTGCGGTCGCTTTAATTGGCATCTCAATCTATGACTACATCAAGGATATTCAGATTCCTCATTTTGAAGGCGCCTATGCTTTTATGAAATGTTTTTATACAGCGGCCATCTGTTTTAACTTCTCCTCATTATTCTTAAGCTATTCAAATAAACAGGTGATGAACCGTTTTGGCGATATGAGCACCTGCTGGCTGCTTATCTGTGTGGGCTTCTTGTTTATTCCTTCCATCATTTCAATCGTTAATAAGGAAGGAAAAGGGGCTTCGAAAAGCTTAAATCGTATGTATATTAAATATGCACGAGCAAGTGCCATCATGTTTGCAATCTCATTTGCCTGCTCTTATTTATTAGCATCTTAGATCTTACGTTATGTAAGATCTTTTATTATGGAGGAAAAAATGTTTTTACTTTGATGAAATTACGGCGAAAAACTTTATTTTTTAGATAAAGAAGTGTAAAATTGTGAATAAATTAAGGAGAAGGATACAATGAATAAAAATGTAAATGAAGCGAGAAACATAACGCTTGTAATGGACTTTTATGAACTGACTATGTCATATAATTATTTTAAGCAGGGCATGAAAGACGAAATCGTTTATTTTGATATGTTCTATCGTAAGAACCCTGATAATGGCGGGGTGGTCATTGCAGCTGGCTTACAGCAGCTGATTGAAGCAGTTAGAGATATGCACTTCAGTGAAGCAGACATTGATTACTTACGTTCATTGAATGTTTTTGATGAAGAATTCTTTGATTATTTAAGAAACTTCAAATTCCATGGTGATATCTGGGCTGTTCCAGAAGGGACTCCAGTCTTCCCTTATGAACCATTAGTCACAGTTCGTGCACCAATCATCGAAGCACAGATGATCGAAACATTCTTACTTGTTACGATCAATCATCAGTCATTAATTGCGACGAAGGCTCATCGTGTCGTTCAGGAAGCAAAAGGCCGTCCTGTTATGGAATTTGGGGCAAGACGTGCTCAGGGGTATGATGGTGCCACTTATGGTGCAAGAGCTGCCTACATCGGTGGGGCTGCTGGTACGGCAACTGTTTCTGCTGGGGAAATGTTTGGTATTCCAGTACTTGGGACAATGGCGCATTCATTCGTTCAGTCATTCGACACGGAATATGAAGCATTCAAAGCTTATGCCGAAATCTACCCAGATAACTGCGTCTTATTAGTAGATACATATGATACATTAAAGAGTGGTATTCCTAATGCCATCAAAGTGGCTAATGAATACTTGATTCCTAATGGTCATCGTTTAGCTGGGATCCGTATCGACTCAGGTGATATTGCTTACTTAACAAAACGTGCGAGAAAGATGTTAGATGATGCTGGTTTAACAGATGCCAAGATCTCAATTTCTAACTCATTAGACGAATACTTAATTCGTTCAATTCTTGAACAGGGTGCAAAGATCGACTCATTCGGTGTTGGTGAAAACATGATCACATCTAAGTCATCACCAGTCTTCGGCGGTGTCTATAAGATGGCTGCCGTGGAAAAAGATGGCAAGATCATTCCAAAGATCAAGATCTCTGAAAATACGGAAAAGATCACAAACCCAGGCTATAAGAGAGTGTATCGTTTAATTGAAAAGGATACGAATAAAGCCATTGCGGATATCATCATGTTTGCGGATGAAAAGATCAACGTTAATGATGACCTCACGATCTATTCTCAGTTCGATAAATGGTTAAATAAGACATTACCTGCTGGTGAATTTGATTACTTCGAATTACAGAAGCCAGTCTTTAAGGATGGGGAAGTCATCTATCCTGAATATACATTAGACGAGATCAGAGACAATATGAAGAAACAGTCTGAGCTCATCTGGGATGAAGTCTTCCGTCTTGAATATCCACATAAATACTATGTCGACTTATCTCGTAAGTTAATTGACTATAAATTAAAAATGCTTGAAGAAAAACGAGGTTAGGGTCTCCCTATCCCCGTTTTTTATAAAAAGGAGAGTGCACATACTATGAAAATTACGGTCGTTGGCCTTGGTGTAATCGGCGGAAGCTTTGTTAAAGCCTTAAAAGGAAAAGGCTATGAAGTTTATGGTGTCGATATCAACCAGGAATCATTACATGATGCCAAAAGAGATGGCTGTATCATTGAAGGCTATACCGATCCTAGTGAGATCATTCCTCAAACAGATCTAACGATCATCGCTTTATATCCTTCACTTGTCTTAGATTTCTTAAAGAATAATACATTTAAACCAGGATCGATCGTCAGTGATGCTGTCGGAATCAAATCTTATTTCTTAAAGCAGGCTTTAGAACTCATGCCAGAAGATGTCGAATACATTTCTGTCCATCCAATGGCTGGACGAGAAAAGAAAGGCTACGAATATGCCAGTGCTGAAGTATTTAAGGATGCTAACTTTATTGTCGTACAGACAAGCATCAATAAACCACAGTCTATTGCCTTTATGGAAGGCTTTGCTCATGACTTAGGATTCCATTCTGTTAAAATCATGTCTCCAATTGATCATGATGAGATCATTGCCTTTACATCTCAGCTGCCTCATACGATTGCGGTCGCTCTGATGAACAGTGATACTCAGAAATATGATACTGGGAAATACATTGGTGACTCATTTAGAGACTTAACACGTATTGCTAATATCAATGAAGACCTATGGACAGAGCTGTTCCTCAATAATAAGGAACATTTATTAGAAGCGATGACACATTTTGAGACCCAGTTCGATATCTTAAAGAAGGCCATCAAAAATGATGATGCGGATACGTTAAAGAAAAAATTTAGAGAATCTTCTAAACGTCGTGAAAACTTATAAAGGTTCAACAAAGCTAAGATGTCCTCATAAAGGCATTTTAGCTTTTTATGTCTCTCATGATAGAAATGAAAAGAGGATGATCATAAAATTTTAAAGAAAAGTTTGCTCATACATCGGTCATAAAAGGAAAGAATTATTCGATATTTTTTAAATTTAAGTTCAGATTTCATGCCTCTAAGAGCCCCAGGCTGGCAAAAAAACTTTAGAAAAGTGTTGCAATCTTATAATTCCTATTGTATACTAAGTGAGCACCAAGGCGAGAGACCTAGGTGAGAAGAAAAAAGAAACGAAAAAGTGGTTCCATAGCCAAGTTGGTAAGGCAGAAGACTGCAACTCTTCGATCGTCGGTTCAAGTCCGGCTGGAACCTCCATACTGCCTCGGTGGCGAAATTGGTAGACGCACAGGACTTAAAATCCTGCGGACTTCAAACTCCGTGCCGGTTCGACTCCGGCCCGAGGC